>CAUZSY010000081.1:0-7264 GCA_963582725.1 Candidatus Thalassarchaeaceae archaeon | reverse complement strand
TCACTGCAGCATACAACCTGAGCGATGAGACGGCTGTGCCTGTGCCTATGTACGCAGCGGAGATCGTGATCTCCGAGGTGCCGTCACCATTATCGCTCTGGCCGACGTTCACCGAATAGTCCGCCGCGGTGGAGTGCATGTTGCCACCGCTTGAGATGTATGTGTCCCAGCAGGTGTTAGTTCCGCAACCAACCTCAAGAGTGCCATCGCCAAAGGATGTCTTCGGTGCACCGCCAGTCTCCTGAAGGTGCTGCACGCCGTAGATCGGTGCGATGTTGCCGGACTCAGCGTCATTAGTGGTGCCATACGAAGCGCTGTGGTATGAGATATACACATAATTGTCCGGCAGACTGGTCTTGGCCTGGTGATGGGCTGGGCTGCCATACGACATGCAGTAGCCACAATTGTCAGAGGTGACGTATTGTGCGAACACCGTGTGTCCAGGATTGCTGGGGGCGAATTCCACCGGCTCGGCCTTCAGCGCTGTGCGCTCTACGATGACCTCCTCATACGGGCCGACGAGTACGAGGGCGCTGGTGAGCAGGAACATTGCGGTCAGTATCAGGGGCATCACGGAGCGGTTGCTCATGGCTCCGTCTGAATGATGGTGCCATATTAAGCGAAGTGGGGTGTCAGATTGGTAAAGGCGCCTCTCCCCTGATTCAATCCTTCCCCGCAGTCCATCGATTCCATGTGAGTTCAACCGTTCATCCGCCCGTTCACCGAGGTAGTCGTACCGGCCGCCTCGTCGGTGAGAGCAGCACCGCTGTCGGCTAGTGGTGGATTCCAACCGAGGCGGCTGTGATCGAGCACATGCCAGTACAGGGCTCGCACTGCCTCGCCTTCATCGAGAAGTTCCGCCTCACTGGCCGGCCGGCCGGTGGTCGAGCGGCGCCAGTGACGGCGGGCCAGCGGCCCGAGCAGCGGCAGGGTGAGCGCCGGTCCGCAAGCCGGCAGGGCGGGGCCGAGCGGCCAGCGCAACGTCGACCAAGGCCGCTCGACGACGCGGGCATCCCGCATCGCGCCGAGAACGGCGTGCCATCCGTTCGAACCGCGCCTGTCAGCGACCATCTGACCGTCCTTGCGACGACCGCTCTTACGATGCAGCAGCGGGCTCGGATTGACCGATGAGTCGAGGCTGAAGCCGGCCGCCGCGAGCGGCTCCGCCATCCACGGCGCGATGTAGCCGCCTGGCGCTCTGAACCACGGTCGCCACGCATCGCCGGCGAACTCGGCCAGCCGGTCGCCCGCCGCTGCCAGCATCTCGGAGAAGCCGGCCGGGTCGGCCGGCCAGGCCGACCAGCAACGGTGGCTCCAGCCGTGACAGGCGATGGTCACACCACGGCGGCCAGCCAGATCGGCGAGCCGGCGCGAGAACTCCGGACAGTCGAGTTGTTCTGCGACGGTGAACAATGTTAACGGGTGATCGGTCAGGCAGTGCCATTCCGTGAGCCGAGAGAGTCCGGTGAGCAGAGCGGGGCTCGATGCCTCGGGCCTGCAGCGCCAGTCCGGCATGGTCGAACGGGAGCGGGTGGGATGACCGCGGTTGCGCGGCAGATGACGCAGATCATCGGTGTCGACGGAGAGCCAGTACGGAATCGTCTCATCACCCCCTCAGGCTGAGCAGGTACGAGTTGTGCAGCACCATCCCATCCTTCATCTGGAATTTCCTATCGCCTTCCTCCGCCCGCCCTCCGCCCCACCTTCGCAGGGCGCTCTGGACGGTCGCGACGCCGGCCTCGTTGGTCGGATCGACCTTCAGTTCGAGGCCGAGACAGTCGAGGTCGCGCGCTAAGGTGATGACCGTGTCGATCATCCGAGTGGCGACGGCGCGACCGCGGGCGCTGCGCCGCACCCAATAACCTAGATTCCAGTCGGCGCCGATCGCGTGGGTGCTGTCGTCGAGACCTATCATGCCGATCAGTTCGGAGGTCGCGCGCTGGCGGACCACCCAGTTGTGCATGGTGCCTCGCTGGCCGTAGAACTGCATGTCCATCAGGAACGGCACCACCTGTTGACGCAGTGGCTGGTCGGTGACGATCCACGGCATCGCGGAGATGATCTCTTCGACCTCGGCCTCGAAAATCGCCAGCAGTTCTTCGAGTTGCTCGGGTCCGGTCGGGTCGAGCATCAACTCCTCATCGATGATGAGTGCCCCGGTCGCCTCGTGCCGCACGGGCCGCAGGGGCCTTCGGTCGCGCTTCAGCGTGACGCCGCCTCGTTCCGACCGTCCACTCGTTAGGCAGCGGTCTGAGTTCGAGACGGACTTCAACCTAGTTTCCGCACCGCGGCACGGACCACATCGTCGTCGGGATGACGAGCGGTGGCGGTAGTGATCATCGACCGGAGCGCCTGCTCTCGACCGAGGTTCCGCATCAGCGCGCCGACCGGGTAGAGCAGGCGGAGGCGATCGCCGAGATGCGGTCCGACCTCGTCGAGGATCCTCGCCGCTTCCTCCTTCGCGCCCTGCTTCGCATGCTCCATCGCCTGCCTGATGCGCTGCGCGATGATGCGGTCCTCGTACGGCTGCTGCTGCGGCCACGGCCAGATGCCGGCCGTCTGACCGGTCGATATACTCGCAGCCGACGCATTCGGTAACGCCGGAACCGGTGGCAGAGCCCTGTCGTCGGTCGTGGTGTGAGCTTGGGTGTGAGCTTGGGTGTGAGCCGGTGCGTGAGCGGCTGCGTGAGCCGGGACATGAGTCGGTGCAGCGGCAGAAGTGGGCGGCGATGCGAAGGCACTGCTCGGTGGAGCGGTAGCCGGCGTCACCGGCGGCGCGACCGGCGAGGCCGCCTGAGCGGCGTTCGCCTGCGCTGGGTCGGTGGCTATCGGTGAAGGTGCGACACCTGGCGCCGCGGCCGCTGATGCTGGAGCGGTTGCGGCGGTTGGGGCCGGTGCGGACGGGGTCGGGGCAGAGGTGACCGGTGCTGGTGTGATCGGCGGCGGAGTGACCCGTGCGGGCGTGGTTGGAGGGGAAGTCAGCGGAACTGCAGGGGTCGAAACGGTATGGCTGGCAGCAGCCCTGTTCGGCAGCGCAGGGAGATTCGGTGCAGCAGGTTGAGTGGCCGCCTGGGCAGCGGCCAGCGCGGCAGCGGAAGACAGCATGGCGGCGCCGTTCATCGAAGCGGCTGTCGGCGGGGTAGGCAGGTGGCCTGCCTGAGCAGCGGGCGCGAGGGGGGTCTGGATGGTTCGGGCGGTGGCCGTAGCGGTGGCTGAAGGCGTCGGCGAATCGTGCCAGTTCGAATCATCGAGGTCGAGGTCCATGTCGTCGCCGTCGCCGGTCGTCGGGTCGACCAGTCGCACCCGATGCTCGATGGTCTCTGTCCAATCCTCGATCTCCTCTTCGGGCACGACGAATCGCTGCACGTGACGGGGTGCATCGTCGGCCAGCAGCTCCACTGCCTCTCCGGAATCGTCACCGATGGTCGCGGTGTCGACCAGTTGGGTCGCGAAGCCGGGCGATTCGCTGACCATCACCGAACCGCTCTCATCGTACTGCGCGACATCGATGGTGACCTCCTCTATGTCGAATGAATGGTCGGTCCAATCGACCGTTTCAATCACCTCTTCTTCCTCCACCCCCACCGTCTCGGAGGTCAGCAGATCGAACAGCCCGTTCGACTCGTCCGGCGCCAGTCTGCTCACCTGATGGCTGCTCGGTGCCGTGAAATCGTAGTAGCAGCGAGAACAGGCTGTCGCACCGTCGTCGTTCTTCAGATGACAGAGCGGGCACTCCTGACCCGCCTCCTCCCTGACTCTGCGACGTCTGCCGAACATGCTGGTACACTCCGAAGTACGGTCCTCTGGGGCACACATCCCGTTGAAAAGATTGACCGGCGGTTGGAAGGCGGGCGCATCGCTCGGGCGAGACAACCATACGCAGCGACTCGGCGCGCACTCTCGTGAACAATGGGAGTGGTCGGATTCACCATATCTCCAGCGCTGCTGGTGAAGCGCCGGACGGCCGTTCGAAGGCTTCGCAGGGACGGTCAGGCGGCGCGACCCCTGAAGATGAGGAGAGGTTCCGCTTCCGCCGGTCGCAGGACCACCATGAACGGTTCATCCGGCTCATCGGCTGGGAACTCGACGATGAGATGACCCAGGTCGAGCGCCGGCTGGCCGGCTGGTCGAAGGCGCGCCTCAGCGCCGCCGGACTGGCGCTGTTCGACCTGTCGGCCCGGTCCAGTGGTTGGCTTTTCGGCCAGCGGGTGCTTCGGCTGAGAGGACCGGAGAACAGCCTTCCATCACACCGATTCAAGCAGGGTGACATCGTCTTCATGAGTCGTTCCGACCCGCTGCACGAGAAGCCGATTGAAGCGATCGTCGAACGGCGCAGCCGCGGCGCCATCCGGGTCGTCCTGCCCGAACTGCCGGAGGGATTCCGTCGCGGCGTCTGGCGACTCGACCGGGCGGCCAACCGGGTCAGTCACGACAGGATGCGAGACGCTCTGAACTCATTCTTCGGCGACGAGGCCTCGACGCCGCTCCGCGACCTGCTGCTCGGCCAGCCGCACGACATCAGCGGGTCAGCCGCCCGGCCGCCCGGCCTCGGTGGCACTCAGCGCGGCCGTGAATGGCGGCTGGCGAAGGATCTGAACGACGGTCAGCGGCAGGCGGCGGCGGCCGCGCTGGAGCGACGACTGACGCTCATCCAAGGACCGCCAGGCACCGGCAAGACGCATACCGCTGTCCGGATACTGCAGGCGTGGGCGGCCGACGACGGGACGCCGATACTCGCGACCGCCGACTCGAACGTCGCGGTCGACAATCTGCTCGAGGGACTACTGGCCCTGGGCGTCGATGCGGTCCGACTCGGCCAGCCCGTCAAGGTGCGAGAAGGGCTGCGCGAGACCACCATCGAAGCGCGCATGGAGCAGCATCCGCTACGCGAGGACTTCGAGACGGTGCTCGATTTGAACGAGAAGCTGCAGCGGCGCATCCCGAGCCTGAAGGGCAAGGAGAAAGGTCTCGCGCATCGCGACCTGTCGCGCGGCTGGAAGGAGCTGCGGCGCATCGAGGCGCAGATCCGCGATGACATCCTCGACCGCGCCTCAGTGGTCTGCGCCACCTGCATCGGCGCCGGTCATGACCTGCTGGCCGGACGGCGCTTCCCGCGCATCCTGATCGACGAGGTGACGCAGGCGGTGGAGCCTGCCGCGCTCGTGCCGATAACCCTCGGCTGCCGACAACTGGTGCTGGTCGGCGACCATCGTCAACTGCCGCCGACCGTGGTGTCGCGTCGAGCCGAGCAGGACCGGCTCGGACTGTCGCTGTTCGAGCGATTGGTCGCTATAGGTCTCGAACCGAACATGCTGGAGACCCAGTACAGGATGCATCCCGCCATCTCGGCGTTCCCTTCCGAGCGGTTCTACGACGGCCGACTGATCGATGCGGTGACCGCCGCTGACAGACCGGCGCCGGACGGCTTCCTGTGGCCGGACTGGGACCGGCCGGTCGCCTTCCTGCCGATCCAAGGCGGCGAGGTGACCAGCGAGGACGGCTCGTCGAAGGCCAACCCGACCGAAGCGGGCTGGGTCGTCCGAATCGTCGACATGCTGCTCGGCGGCAGCGACCTGCAGCCGTCCGACATCGGCGTCATCACGCCGTATAACGGTCAGGTGCGGGCCATCGGCGATCTCATCGAAGCGGCCGGCGGCAGAAGCGCCGGCGAGCCTTACGACGGTCTGGAGATCAGGTCGGTCGACGGCTATCAAGGTCGAGAGAAGCAGGTCATTGTCCTCTCGACCGTCCGATCCAACCCGGACGGAGAGGTCGGGTTCCTGAACGATGCGAGACGCCTCAACGTCGCGATGACCCGCGCCAAGCGCGGCCTCATAGTCATAGGCGATGCCCGAACTCTGGTCAGCCAATCGGACTGGGCGGCCTGGCTCGAGCACGTGAGGGAGAACGGTATGGAGGCTTGGCATCTACTGCAGATGTGAGGGGTTTTCGCATGTCAGAACAACAGGGTGGCTCGTTGGCCAGACGGCTGGTGTCGGTCGAGCACGATCACTGGCAGGTGCCGGAAGGCACGGTACTCGCCCCCGTCAGGCGTCGTGCAGGCGCTTTCTTCCTCGATGTCATCCTCGTGACCGGGTTGTTGTCGATAGTCAGCCGGTGGCGCATCCTCGACGCGTGGAATCTGACCCTCTGGGCTTCGTGGGACTTCCACTACTCGCTGGCGCTGGCAGTCGCGCTGCTCGGCTCGCACTATCTGTACTGGGTCTGGACCGGCAGCCACTTCTCCCGTTCACTGGGTCAGCGCTGGCTCGGCCTGGCTGTGGTCAGAGCCGATGGTGGTGAGTTGTCGCGTCGCGAGTGGGAGATCCGTGCTGTCCGGAAGCTGCTCTACCTGCTGCCGGCGGTCAACATCTGGTTCACGGTGCGCGACGCGTTGCGAATCCGAAGTCGGCATACGCATCAGTCGAACATCGATCTGGCCGCCGACAGCATCGTCGCCGTCGCCGATTCGCTGCCGGCTGACAGTCGGGCTCTCCTCCGCTGACGGCATCGAAGGGTGGCCAGCGGCTGCCTCGAGATGCTCTTCGATGAGCGGTGCCAGAACGGGGCGTCGTTGAAGTAGTGGCCCTGTGGAGGTCTACGCGGGGTCACATGTCGGGGGACAGAGAGTTGCGGATAGCCGGTCTGACGGTCCGCCTGCACACCGTAGTCGACGACATCGACGACGACGACAGGGACGCCATCCGCGTCGCCTGCGAGGTAGTGAACGAAGGCCATCAGCTGGTTCGCGGGATCTCGGTCAATCTTCGGACCAGCGGCGCGGCGGTCAGCCTGTTCGAGTCGATACGCGAGGTCGCGGCGCGGTCGAAGGGATACGTGAGCTGGTTCATGCCGATCAATTCCGGTGCTTGGATCATCGAGGCCGCGGTCGGTGACGAGCGTCGTGAGCTGGGGCCGTTCCCGGACGGGCTCCGGATGGAAGAGGGGCCGAGAGATGCCCTGCCGGCCTCGGCGGCGACCACCTCGATGACGGGCGCCGGGTCGGCTGCCGCGAACTCGAATCGCGGCGGTGGTGACGAACTTGCCATCGCCTTCGACGGGGCGCTGCAGGGATTCGGCGAGGCTGCTGGTGCACTGTCGTCCACTTCGCTCGGAGAGGATCCGATGGCAGCCGCGTTCTCAGCCGGTGGCCAGCCGAGCGCTTCGACCCCCGCCGCGGAGATGGCGTTCGGGGTCTCGCCCGGTCCGGACCAAGCGGTCGCACCCGTCGGTCCACCGGCGTCACCGATGCCCGGACCGCCCG
>CAUZSY010000080.1:0-7266 GCA_963582725.1 Candidatus Thalassarchaeaceae archaeon | reverse complement strand
CCGGGGTGGGCGGCTTCGATTCTGTTCGCCCGAACTGCCAATTGCTGCATGTGGTCAATCAATTCGGATTTATCGACATCGAGGGCGGCGAGATTCGCGACCATCGCGAGTCCTCCTTGGATGGTGCCGGCATCGAGGTATGCATCGTTGCTGATGGCTCCTTCATGGCGCAGCGCTTCGAGGCTGTCGGTGAGGAATTCGACCTCGAGGCGGAGGGTCTGCTCGTCCAGACTCGAGCCCAGCAGTGTACGGATGATGGTGTGCATCGGCTGGCCGAGCCGGGCTTGCCTTTTCACGGTTCACTGAATGGTGGGGTGAATCACTCGTCTTGGACCAGTTCGACGAGCACCCCTCCTGTAGATTCAGGATGGACGAACGCCATCCTGCAACCGCCGGCGCCGGTGCGAGCCGTCCTGTCTATGAGCCGCACTCCGGCGGACGACAGCCGGAGCAGCAGTGATTCGAGGTCGTCAACCCTGAATGCGACCTGTTGCACACCGGGTCCATGCCGGGTCAGGAATCTCCCTATCGGTGTGTCGGGGCCGGTCGCCTCCAGTAGTTCTATCCTCGGTGGTCGGTGGCTACCCGAATCGGTCGGGTCATGACTCTCGAAGAACCGGACATTGACACCTTGCGACTGCACCGACTCGTCGCCCCCCTGTTCGAGACCGAGCAATCTCCAGAACTCACTGCCCGCCTCGAGATCCTTCACAGCTATGCCGATGTGATCGAGTCTGACCCTCATTCCATCCCCTCAGATACCACTCGGTGCCCGCCATGTGCCGAATTCCTCCTGCATAGAGGACATGATCTCGCCTACCGTGCAGGATGCCTTGACGGCTCGGATGATATGTGGCATCAGCATTCCATCGCCCTTGCAGGCCGCCGTCAATCGAGTGAGAGCATCCTCGACCGGATCTGCATCTCGATCACGTCGCAGCCCCTGCAGACCGGCTATCTGCTCTGACGCGACGCTCGGGTCGAGCGTCAGCCCGGCACCGGAATCATCCGTCCCTTCGACCGCTTCATTGACTCCGATGACGCCACGATGAGCAGATTCCACATCCTGCAACTGGCGCCAGGCGCTCTCATGTATCATCCGCTGCTGCAACCCCGACTCGATGCAAGCAATCGCTCCCCCCCCTGCATCGATCCGTTCTATCAAAGCTCTAGCATCGGCTCTGATCCGGGCTGTCAGACCTTCGACCAGATGACTGCCTGCGAGCGGGTCCACGACATCGGAGACACCGGTCTCGGCAGCCAGTATCTGTTGGGTACGCAGAGCGACGGTCGCCGACTTCTCCGTAGGCAGCCCGAGAGCTTCGTCGAAGGAATTCGTATGCAGGGACTGGGTGCCGCCGAGAACCGCGGACATAGCCTGGTATGCGACCCTGACGACATTGTTCATCGGTTGTTGTGCGGTCAGCGAGACACCAGCGGTCTGAGTGTGGAACCGTAGACGCAAAGATTTCGGGTCGTTGGGAGCATGACGCTCCGAGAGAAGGTCGTGCCAGAGGGCACGAGCCGCTCGGAATTTCGCGATCTCCTCGAAGAAGTCGCTGTGGCAGCAGAAGAAGAAGGAGAGCCTCGGTGCTATGTCATCGATCAGCATGCCACGCTGCAGCGCAGCCTCGACATACTGGAGCGCGTTAGCCAGAGTGAAGGCGACCTCTTCGACCGCCGTCGCTCCTGCCTCCCTGATGTGATAGCCCGATATCGAGATGGTGTTCCAGAGCGGTGCTTCTCGCTTGCACCATTCCATCACATCACTTGCAAGTCGCAGGCTCTGCGTGGGTGGGAACACATAGAGTCCGCGCGCGATGTATTCCTTCAGTACGTCATTCTGGATGGTGCCGCGCAGAGATGATCTCGGGATACCTCGCTCGTCGGCGATGGCCACATAGAGTGCCAGAAGAATGGTGGCTGGAGCATTGATCGTCATTGAGGTCGATACCGCTGCGAGGTCTATGTCTTCGAACAGTGCCCGCATGTCGTCGATGGAATCTATCGCGACGCCGACCTTCCCCACCTCGCCCTCAGAGAGCGTATCATCGCTGTCCATGCCCAGTTGAGTGGGCAGGTCGAATGCGACCGAGAGGCCTTTCTGCCCCTTCTCTAACAGCATCCTGAACCTCTCGTTGGTCTGTCCAGCGGATGAGAATCCAGCATATTGCCGCATCGTCCACAGCTTCGATCTGTACATCGATCGATGGACTCCCCTGAGATACGGCGGCTGACCGGGAGAACCGGTGGTGAGAGGATCATAGCCGGCATCGCGGGCGCTGCCGACGGTCGGAGGGTCCGGTATCGGCAGACCGCCGAGTGTGCGCCTCTGGTCTGGAGCCTCCCCTACCATCTTCAGACCTCTGACGGGGAAGGGCAGGCACCGTCCCCTCATCAATGTCGGTGAGGGAATCAACGCCGCACTGTGTATCGCTTCACTACCTTGAGAAGGGCCGCAGCCATCTTCTCATCGATCTTGCCTTCATCCTGCTCCTCCGTGATGAAATCCTTGGCGGCCTCGATGTCCTGCCTTTCGCCCTTCGCCCAGATCGAGCCGAGCAGGCTGGACCGGTGCTCTTCGGGAATCCCTGTCTCCTGCATCAGTCCACGCATCTCGTACTTGTACTCGACATGTCTGGAGCGGTCGAGTCGCTTCTGTCTGATCGCGGGCTGTGGCTGGGCTCGCCGTCGGCGCGGTCTGATATTACGGCGTGGTGCGGTTCGATTGAACACGTTGACGGGTGCCTGATTCCGATGAACGGCAGGTGAATCCGAGCCGATGTTGCTGGCCGTCGCCGGAGTCTCCTCCAACTGGGCAGCGTTCGAATCCGGCCCTTGTTCACCGCTCGTTTTCCTGCTTCGTTGCAGAAGACTCTCGACCCTCGCCTCATCGGTTACTTCGTCCTTCTGTTCGATGACCTCAGAGTCGTCACGGGTCGACAGACCCAGACTCCTGTGGCTGCCGGTCGCGGTCGGTGGTTGACGATTTCGTCCACCATCCTGATCCGGGTCGGAATGCTCCTCCTCACTCGCCGCAGGTCGGCTCACCTCAAGACCGGGTTCTTCATTTGAAGCAGGTTCAGGCTGTTCCATCTCGGCCGGTTCCTCGTCGCCAGCATCGTTCTCTGCCAATGCTTCGGATTGTTCGACGAGTGCAGGTTCAGGTTCGGGTTCCGGAATAGATTCCGGTTCATCCGCCTGAACGGTCGCGGGCTGCTCGATCGGAGCGCTCATCTGCGGATTCGTCACTGGAGCATCCGGTTCGGGAATTGGCGGCGGGCGATGGATGGCAGGGCTGCTTCCCGGCGGCGGAGTCGGCCCGATCGGCGCTGATGGCAGAGGTTCAAAGTCCCTCCGTCGAGCAGGCGCTTTGGTATGGGTCGCGTGACTGCCCGAAGTCTTGTTGAACGGGTTGGGTGGAAGCTTCCTCGGCGGCCGTCTGCTCAATCGATGCATCCCTCCGTAGCGCAAGCCTGCGGACCGCCATTCTAAAGCGTTGGGGGTTTCGTCACTTCATGACCAGCCGACGACGGTCTGATCGGTTCGAAGGGTCTGGTCGATCGCACTGTCCTCGTGTGCAGTGACGACGCCATGCGAGAGACTCAATCGTCCGAGCACCGCGATCATCGAGCCGTTGTCGACGCAATACTGTCTCTCTGGCGTGTGGGCCGACGCGCCCCGCTCCTCGCACATGATGGATGCCATATCTGTCAATCGTCGATTGCAGGCGACGCCGCCACCGAGCAGCAGTTGTCGCTTGCCGGTGTGTGCAAGAGCTCTCTCGGCCACCTCGATGCAGGCTGCGAACACATGTTCCTGGACAGCCCAACAGACTGCACCGAACGGCTGACCTGTCTCGACTAGCCTGTTGGCTGCAGTCAGCGCGCCGCTGAACGACAGATCCATGCCGTGCACCGAATAAGGCAGTTGTAATTGGTCCAGGTCCTGATCCGGATGTTGGTCCAGCCATTGAACTGCGGACTGCTCGACGATCGGGCCGCCAGGGAAGGCATGACCGTGTCTTCTGGCGAACTTGTCGAGCATGTTACCGATGCCTATGTCCAGAGTCTCTCCGAGCACTCGATATCTGTCGCCGAGCCGACTTATCACCTGGGTGTTACCGCCGCTGACATAGAGCAGCACGGGATCGTCACAACCGCACAGCAGACGACCTATCTCGATGTGGGCTATGCAGTGATTCACCCCGATCAGTGGCACGGAGTGAGCCGCGCTCAAAGCCCGTGCAATTGAAGCACCTACTCGTAGACAAGGCCCGAGCCCAGGCCCCTGACTGAAAGCGACCCCCAGCATCTCCGACCGATCCAGGGAATTGTCGTCGAGCATCCTGCGCAGCAGCGGGCCGGCCATCTCTGCATGATGGTCGGCGGCGTCTCTAGGGTGTATTCCACCCTCCTTCGCCCGTATCATCGACGAAGTTGAGGGCAGCACATCGCCATTCGCGGTGACCGCCCCGTAAGACAAGGTGTGGGCGGTGCTCTCGATCCCGAGCATCCACTGCATCCACGACCCTCAGGGTCGATGTGGGGGCGCATGATTTCAAACCCCCGTGCGGGTGGGGCTGAGGATGAGAACCATTCTCCTGGCGGCTGGCGAGATGGCTCACCTCGCACCCGACGACGGTCGGCAGCCGTTGGTCGGCAACGCGATGAGCGACCGGCAGGCTCTGCTGCATTCCCCGGGCATGGCTCTTGTCATCGAGGACGGAATGATAATCCGGATGGCCCATACGGAAGAGGTGTGTGACGAATTCGTGCCAGATGCACGACTCGGTTCTGCGCGTCCCGTCCGGATCACCACCACCTCTATCAAAGCCGAAGTATGGGATCTGGCCGGGGCAGCAGTGACACCCGGTTTCATTGATGCTCACACACATCTGATATGGTCCGGCGATCGGTCGGATGAGATGAGGATGAGACAATCCGGCATGTCGTATCAGCAGTTGGCCGAGGCAGGCGGCGGCATCGGCAGGACCACTATTGCGACGCGTTCAGAGAGTGTCGACCGGCTGATCGAGATTGGAGCTGAACGGTTGGATGTCGCGCTCCGACATGGCACGACGAGCCTCGAAGCGAAGAGTGGATACGGCTTGTCGACCGAATCCGAATTGGCTCTCCTGGAAGCCGCAGGCGCGCTCAATCGTCGGACTGGCGGCCAGCGTCTGCACCTGACATGGCTGGGCGCCCACGCGGTTCCCGACGACATGACCAGGTCTGACTACATCGATCAGATGCTGGCCGAACAGTTGCCAGCCGTCATCGAGCAGGGTCTGGCGGAATCCTGCGATGTGTTCTGTGAAGAAGGTTGGTTCACATTGGAGGAGACCGAATCGATCGTCGAAGCCGGTCTAGCGTCCGGACTCGGCGCCAGGCTGCATGTCGACGAGTTCAGCGACTCGGGCGGTCTGGCTCTCGCGGCTGAGATGTGTGTCGCCAGCGCGGACCATGCGGTCAGATCATCATTCGAAGCGAGAGCGGCAGCCTCAGACGCAGGAGTGGTTCAGGGTTTCCTGCCCTGCACCCCTTACGTCCTCGGCTCTGACCACTGGCCCCCGATCGCCGAGGCGATCGACAATGAATGGCCATGGAGCCTAGCTTCGGATTACAATCCGAACTGCCGCTCGATCTCGCTGCCGCTGGCCGGCAGCCTCGCGGCACATCGACTGGGCATAGACCCGCTCGCCGGACTAGTCGCGGCAACACGCAACCCAGCATCGACCCTGCCGTTCGAGGCTGATGTCGGCGTCCTCGTGCAGGGAGGTCCGGCCGACCTGAACGTCCTCACCTCCGACAGCGTCGACGGCTGGTGTCAGACAATCGGCGTCTCACCCTGTTCACACAGCATGATCGATGGCATCATGACTTCACACTGAAGTTGGGATGAATCACCCTTCTAGGCGAAGAACAACCCCAACTGACAAATTGTTTAAATTAGTCTCAATCCTATAACTCGGAGGAGTTAGGATGTAGTTTACCTGTAGTCCACTATCACTCGAAGGTGTGACCCGGTCCCGTCCGTTGGACATCGCCGGCTCTCCGACTCCGGCGCCCGACCGTCTCGTGGTCAACTCACAGACAGAAGGCGGAACCTTTCTGTCATCGGGTGGAAGTGGTGGAGGAATATCGGGTCATGGGGGTCCGATAACACGGATTATCGGAACAATCCGAAAGACATTGACCTATCTATGGCTCAGCAGTATCACGATTTCCTGATTAAGGATGAATTTACACCGTATTCGACCCTCGAAGAGGGGGGGGGGTGTGCAGGCCGATATCCCTAGATGTTGTGATCATTCGGGATTCCAACATCTGATGGCACATCTGAGTCGGTCGATTGAACGGTGCATCGGGAACCTAACCTCCGCAGCCTTGATATCGGGTCTCTATATGCTACTGCCAGATGTCGGGGTACAGCGGATTCTGTCTGAAGTGCAAGACCTATGGTCCGATCATGGATCTACAGTCAGGCACCATGAAGAACGGACGCAAGAGAGTGTTCGGACAGTGCTCACAGGACGGCTGCGATGGTAAAATGTCGAAGATAGTCGGCTGAGGCTCTGGTGTTCGCCGAGATAGTCTGCGAATGATTCATGAAGAACAGTTCGCACGCCGTGCTGCTCTGGGCTTGTGGTCTAGGGGTGATGACGTCGCCTTGACATGGCGAAGATCCCAGGTTCAATTCCTGGCAAGCCCACCTCGTATCAATCAATCTCTTCGGTCTGAACCGTTTCGTACTCGACTCTCAACCTGCCCTTTCCCTTCGACTTCACCCGGGTGATCTCGATCGGTGGGATGAGACGTGTCGATGCCACATGGGTCCCAGCACACGGACAGCGGTCGATTCCTTCGATCTCGATGACACGCCATCGTTCGATATCGGCTGGCATCCTCTCCATGTTCACTCTGACCAGTGGATCGTCGACAAGCTCCTCTCGATCGACGAATGACATTCGGATATCCCGATCATCTTCGATCGATCCGTTAACCGCAGTCTCCAGAACTTGTCTGTCGAACGCTCCTCTGTCCGGGAATTCCAGATCGATCCGGGTTCTACCGACGCCTATCTGGTTCCCGACGGTCCGTCCCGACCAAAGAATGTCAGCGTGGGCGGATACCAGATGCTGAGCTGTGTGCATCAGGGAAAGGGTGTTCCGCCGCTGGCCGTCGATCATCGCCTCGACCTGCGCTCCAACTTCAAGGTCGTGTCCTTCCATCTGGTGCATTATGCGTCCTCTTCCCCTTACAT
>CAUZSY010000079.1:0-7288 GCA_963582725.1 Candidatus Thalassarchaeaceae archaeon | reverse complement strand
GTAGGCGAACATGTAGATGAACAGGGTGCGGAAACTGCCGACCTCCGAGAGCGTCTTCTTCAATTCTTTCATCGCCAGACGAGAGCTGTCGAGGACGCCGAGACGGTCCATCTCGTTCTCGATGGGAGGTTCGGGCACCCGGATGAAGGTGATCAACGCGAAGCCGAACCACCAGATGCCGGAACTGGCCATGGCGAACGGGATCACCCAAGGTGCATCCACCCCCATCACCAGCACGAGGTGGAACAGCAGCAGCAGACCGCCGCCCAGATAGCCGTAGGCGAACGCCTTGTTCGAAATCGCATCCATCTCGTGGTCCTCGCCGAGATGCGGCAGCAGAGCGTTGTAGAAGACGCCAGCACCGTTCAGACCGACGTTGGCGAGCACGAACATGACGATCAGCCACAACCATTGACTGGACACCGGCAGGAGTGGAGCGAAGGCGAGCAGGCAGGTGGAGCCGGCACCGACGTAGGTGAGGATGCGGAGCCACCACATCTTGATGGCGCGCCTGTCGGCGATGATGCCGAAAGAGGGGCTCAACACGGCGACGAACAACGCGGCGATGGTCACCGAATACGACCAGACCGCATCCGAAGTCATCTCGCGACCGAGGATGTTGGTGGTCAGCCCGTTCGCCTCAAGGAAGAGGTAGGCGAACCAGGCCGGCAGAATGGCAGTCACGACGCTGGTCTCGAAGGATGACTTGCCCCAGTCGTAGAAGCAGAAACCAGACACTCGGCGCTTCGCTTCAGCTTCAGCCTCTTCATCGGCGGTCATCGGCGTGTTCTCGGTCGATCCGGGAGTCGGTTCTTCGTCGCTCATTCGATTCAACTCCGGAGCCTGCCGATGGCACTCCCTTCTTCATCCCCGCCCATGCGGGCTGATGACCGTTGCCCTTCCCGACCGACACCGATGAGAAGTCGTTCAACCGCTCAGAGGTGACCGAACGACCGTTCGGGCCGGCTGGCCGGTGTCAAATCGGTCGGAACCACCTCGCATCCCCCTGACAGCGAGAACGACCTGACGTCGCTCCTACTGGCCGGTGGTGCTGTCGTCACGGTGAGTAACTCCACCGACCGGTCGCTTCAGGCCGCTGGTCGGGTCGGCAGTCGCTTCGGTGGGTACGGCGAGCGGTTGATGGTCTGTCGGCGGCTGGCCGCGACCGGAGGATGCTGCGAGGGTGGTCGGTGGTTCAGATGGCTCGGACGGTTCCGCGGTGTCTGGCTGGAAGCAGCCGCCGCAGAACTCGATCCCGGCGTTGCGACACGGCATCGAGATGATGGATGGCATCGAGTTCGACCTTCGGATGAGCACCGATGGCGAGTTGTTCCTGCACCACAACTCGCAAGTCGAGCGCGATGCCGATGACCTCGCTGCCGCGGGGGCCATGCCGTTCGTCGAGGAGAACGAGGCTGCGACGATGCGCGACCTCGGCTTCGGAACGTTCGACGACCTGCTTGCCGAGCCGGCCATTCGAGATGCATGGCTCGAGGGAGGCCACACGCTGGTCATCGAACTCAAGCGGCCGCACAGGATCAGTCGACCGGGCGGGGAGAAGTGGTCCCGGCCGAAGCGCGACGCGCACATGCGGCGGATGCTGGAGGTCGTCGATTCACGGATGACCGACCTCGACGCTGCGGACTGCACCGCCGCCGTCATCTCGTTCGACCAGCGCATCCACTCGGTGGCCAGGGAGGCTGGAGTCGGGATCCCCGTGGCACCGATCAGTCCGTTCCTGCCTACCTTCGGCAGTGAGCTGACGAAGCGAGCCTTCGGGTCGCCTTCCTTCATGCGTCGCTCGGTTCCTGCGCTGGCACGCCGATACGCGGCCATTCGGGCACCGTTCCTGCCGCTGGCGTACGACCACATCGCCGGAATCACCCGCTTCCTGCACCTCGGCCGCTCGGCCGGCCTCTCAGGGCGCGGACTGGAGGTGCTCCGAGCAGCCAGCCGCGTCAAGCCGATGGCCATCTGGCCGACTCCGATCGAAGCGGAAGCAGCCCTTGAAGCGGCGGGCCTCTGGCGCATCACCGACGTCGTCGACCCGACCGTGCTGCGACTTCCGAACGGCCTGCCACGCTGGACGAAGCCAGCGACTCGACCACTCGATGCGGAGTGGCGACAGCGACTCGATGCTGCCGGAACAGGCAGCGACGCCGAAGTCGCCGACCTTCTAGCCGAAGCGACGAGCAGCATCGCCCCGTGGCAAGAACTGAGTCCGGCCGAGCGGAACGCCGTCCTCGACCGGAACAGCAGCAGGCACGGCTTGCCGGAATCCAACGAGGCGTTGCATGGTCACGCGAGCCAGCGTTCGATACCGTGGCGTATGCCGCGCTCCATCGCTCACCGAGGCGCCGGCAATTCACGATCCGAGAACTGACGCGCTGACACAACCATCATCCGGTGATGTGCGGCCCACGAGATAGACGACGCCGACGCCTTCACTCGAGACGTTGGAAGGGCTGGTCGCGGGCGATGTACTTCGGCCGGTAGAGCGGCACGCCACGGCCGCCGCGGCTGTTCCGCTCATCTAGGATCTGAGCGCTTATCCCGACGACTCTGGACCAGCCGAAGAAGGTCGTGTAGTAGTCCGGTTTGTGGAATCCGACAGCGTGCAGGAGGGTACCCGACATCAGATCGACGTTGGCGTTCGGGTTGCTGATTCGGGGATTCTCAGACAGCACCTTCGGGACGACCTCTCGGAGCACTCGGACGATTCTGTACAACTCATCATCCGGACAGACCTGACTGCCCAACTCCAACTGCGCCCTCGCCCTCGGGTCCTCAGCCCTGAGCACCGCATGTCCGAAGCCGTAGATCGGTCGGCCTGCCGCTAGTTCGGCCCGGACGAAGTCCTCCACCTCGGCCGGCTCTGAGGTTCCGACCCGCTTGATGAATTCCAGACAGGACTGGTTGGCTCGGCCGTGCAGCGGTCCGGAGAGCGCGTTCATCGCGCTGGCCATGGATCCGTACAGCGACGCGCGACCACTGGCCACCGCCTTGCCCGTGAAGGTCGATAGGTTGCCGCCTCCATGATCCATGTGCAGAATCAGGAACACCCGCAGCACCCGCACCATCCGGTCCGCTTCCTCCGCCTCGGCGCCGAGCAGACTGACGAAGTTCTCGACCAGCCCGAGCGACGGGTCGGACGGCTTGGCTGGCCGCCCCTTACCGCCTCGTTGCAGGAAGATGCGGGCCATCAGTTCGGGCATTCGGGCGATCAGATTGAGACCGTCCTGACGGACATCGCCCGTCGTCTCGGCCGCGCCGAGAGCTAGGATGCCGATGGACAGCCAGTCCATCGGGTGACCCGAGCCGGCGTCGAGGGACTCCAGCACCCGCAGCGCGCCGGTCGGAATCTCCGCCCGGTGCGCCAATTCATCCCTGAATGCGGTCGCTTCCTCGGCTGTCGGCAGATGCTTCTCGAACAGCAGGAAGATTACTGCCTCGGGATCGAGATCGGTCAGATCGGTTATCGGATAACCGACGTAATGGACGCCTTCGACCGGGTCGACGAACGAAGTCCTGCAGGTGCCGACGGGTATGCCCCGGAGGCCCGTGTCGAGGTGACTCTCGCGGATTTCGAAGAGGGGTTCCTCGTCGTCGGTCATTTTCCAGCACCTATGCAGGCTGCAAGCCTCAGGCATTCGCCATCAATGCTCCGGCCCCTAGGACTCCGACCGAGAAGACTCAACCGTCACCTCCGGCTCGACCAGACATGGCTGGGCACGACGGCGACTCGGACGGCCCGGTCGGTTCGGAGGTGTTCGACGCGCTGGCCAGCAGAGGTCCAGCGCCGAGGCGCCGCTCTCGCCGCCGACAGAGGGGGGAATGGTGGTCGTCCGGCGTCATGTTCACCTGTCTGACCGAATGTGGTCGTTGCTGTGACGAGCCGGACGGACTCGTCTATCTCTCGCGTGAGGACGCGGAGCGGTTGGCGGAGCACAAAGGAGAGGAAGTGAGCGCGTGGCTGGAGTCGGATTGTCGGCAGATGCCCGACGGCAGATGGGTGTTGAAGTCGAAGGGTGATGGGTCATGCATCTACATTCGCGACGACAAGCGCTGCGACGTCCATCATGCCAAGCCGGCACAATGCCGCGCCTATCCCTTCTGGAACGAGAACGTCAAGGACGACCCGGCGTGGCGCAAGACCCAGCAACTGTGCCCAGGCCTCGACCACCCCGAGGCCATCCTGATCGACGGCGACACCATCCGGATGCATCTCGACGCCGACGCTCACGCCGAGCGCGGATTCGTCGAATGGTGACCTCGTCACCGCGCTGAGGCGGTGCGGGCGGTCGTCCAGTCGGCGAGACGGTGGAATGACCGCGTTGGGTCAGGCGCGCACCAAGCGGGTACGGACCGGCCGCATGCCACCGTCCGGCTGTAGTATGTAGCGCCGCTTGATCCGGGTGATGCCGTCCGGGGCTCGCTTCTTCACATCGAACGGATGCTCGCCGGGGGATGGTTCGAGGATCGGGAATGGATGCTGCAGAATGAGATCTGGCGGTTTGTACGCCTCGATGGCTGGCTCATCGACACCGAGCGGCGTCTCGGCGATCGTGTCGAGATGACCTTCGAGAGCCAGCAGCCGGTCGGTCAGACGAATCGATTCCGCCGGGTCGGCGAGCGGGATGCGGGCTCGGATCCGATGCAGTTCGCCCTCGATCTCACGCAAAGAGAAGCGGCGGCGATGCAGGTCCTCTTCGACCCGGTTGAAGGCGATGTCGACCAGTTCATCGAGCCGAGAGTCGTGTTGTGGAACGAGGTGGATCCTGTCCAGCAGCGGTGTCCGGCTCGGTTCAGGACGCTCGACGATAGACAGGTCACCTCGGGCCGGCTTCGGGCCGCTCGGCTGCCAGTCGTCTGACAGGCTGGCTTCCGGCTGGTCGGCGATGACTCGGCCCTCGACCGGGCGGGGCAGCACTTCGTCGAGCACGTCGGAGACGATTCTCCGACCCAGTTCCTCGACGTCCCACTGTCGACGATCGTCGATCTCGCTGCCGAACCAGCGACCATCGAGGATGGCGCGGACATCGGCTGCCTCGATCGGAGGATGGTCCGCCTCGATGGCCAGTGCGACCTGCTCGAAGCCGTTCCGAGCGCTCGACCAGTCGCCACACTCCTCGGCCAGAACGAACAGCATCCGCTCATCGATCGACACCCCTCGGGTCAGGCAGGCCCGTCTCAGCATTGCCGCCAGACTGCCGACGGCCGGCGTATCGAGTCGGACCCGTGCGCCGCCTCGAATCAAGGTCGAGAGGGCGGATGAAGGGTGGGAATCGACGACGCTGGCATCCCGCATGGTCAGGACCACCTGCGCACCGAGATCCCGGCCGTGTGACAGGACGCCGCCAAGACGGTCGTCCGAGCCGTTCGCGTAAGTGGCATCGGCATCATCGATGAGAATCGCGTGGGCGCGGCCGATCCTCGCCATCCAGCCGTCCGGCAGAGATTCCGGGACCCGCGCCGCATCGATCGCGACGACCGGATGACCGGGCGGCGCCTGAGCGAGGAAGGAGGCCGCCAGAGCCGACATCAGATGCGTGCGACCGGTGCCCCGGTCACCGATGACGACCAGTGGGTTCAGTCGAGCGCCGGGCTCGTCGAGAACCGCGTTGGCTGATTCCGACGCCTGCTGGTTCTCCGGGCAGGTATGCCAGGCTGACCAGTCCATCAGCGGTTTCGGCTCGGCTTCGGCCGGCCAGGCCGAGACCTCGGCCGGATCGAACGGATCGCTGTCGATCGCCTCGCCGGTCCGGCGAGAGTGAGCCGGACGACCACTGCGGATCAGATCGTACTCGAGCTGTTCGTCGAGGGCGCTGCGCCACAATGGTCTCGGTAGGAAGGTATCGGGCTCTTCTGATGCCTGCTGAAGAGTGCGCTGCCGCATCCTCGACAATCCCGCCTCCACGACATCGGGGCCGCTGGACTCGTCGGAGGACTCCAGCCGACGCTGCGCAGCGGTCGGATCGGAATGACCGAGCAGTTCGTCGACAGAAGCGCTTCTGCGAGCCCGAGCACGGCGCCGCATGTGAGCGCTCAGAGTCGGTCGCCGCCGCTCGTCGGCCGGCTCGCCGGATTCGTCGTCCGCCACCCCGCTGGCCGTACCCCTGCTCAATCGTCGCCGGCCGTCGGCGATGGCCCGACCGAGCATCGAGCGACTCATTCCTCCTCCTCCATCTCGGTCAGAAGTTCCCGTCCGGCGGACCTGTCCAGTTCCAGCAGCGTCATCAGATCACCGACATCGATTCCTGCATCGACGAGAGCCCCGACTCGCTCGTAGATCTGCTCCCCCCCTTCATCCTCTCGATAGTCGATGCGTTCCAACATCCGGATGTTCGATGATTGACGCTGCGCGACGGCCGAGCGCTGGGTTGCCAGAGGGTTGTCCGTCATACTCGGTCCTTTCGATTCGAGCACGATGTTCGGCGAATGCTTCGAAAGGGTTCGTCGGATCTCTTCGTGGGAATCTCCAGGCAACGACTCTCCGATGACGCGGGCGTTGTTCACAGCCCACTCGATACCCGTCAAATCGAGCGGTGTCTCGACCGAGCTGCCGAGCACTGGAGAATCGAGGGCGAGGTTCTGAGCTACAGCCAGACCGCCCTGATGCAGATCAGGTCCAGACGGTTGGAACACCGCTGTAGAATCACCAGCAGAAGTGGCTGCCTGGGCGAGACCCAGACCGTGCAATTCAGCGTCTGAACTCGCCTCCGTGCGCCTGATGCCGCGTCCCCTGCCTGAATGGTCGACCGTCGGTCGGCGCATGACGGAGACCGGTGGCTCTGCAGGTTGCCCCGGCGGCTCGGATTCAACCGCCTCCGAAGCGATCACGGCTTCGCTCCGCATCTCATCGGTCGGAGCATCGCCAACTGAATCGTCCGCCGGCCGATCAGACTCCTCCGGCGCAGAGACCGGAGACCCCGGTCCAGAGACATCCGCCGGCTCATCCCCCGACTCACCCGCTGACTCCTCCACCGGCCCCTCCGCGCCGCCAATGTCCACCTCCGTGACTTCTGCGACGGGGTCCCTTTCAGGCACCTGTTCCTCATGTCGCCCCGACTCCAGCGTGCCGTCGAAGACATCCATCCTGTTCGGCGACGGCTGGGTCGCCCAGGCGGGAAGAGGCTCTTCCAGAGCACCGAATGCCGGCGCTTCGGTGATGTCGGACGGGATCGCTCCGACCGCCGGTTCGTCGACCGCCGATTCGGCCATAGCTCCGTCAGCCTCGGTGCCCGATTCATTCGACGGGGATTCGGCTCTGCCGGTCTCCTCTCGCCAG
>CAUZSY010000078.1:0-7311 GCA_963582725.1 Candidatus Thalassarchaeaceae archaeon | reverse complement strand
CAGCCATCATCCGTAGATAATCCGACACCGCCTCTGCTGATTTTCCATCACCGAAATGCTCTCGGAAGCGATTCCTGTGTTTCTTGGGTACCACGAAACCTGATGCATCGCGTTCCAGACGTATCAGCCTCCAGTTCCAGAAGCGAGAGAAGGAATACCCGTTCTCCTCGAACACATGTTCCAAGTGACGCGGGCGGGCCACCAGGTGATCGATGAAACTATCGTTCGTGATGACGAAGGAATTCATTTCAGCCGCTCTCTCGATGATCCACCAATCGTCGAAAGACCACCCTCCCCGTTCATGTGATGGCCGTAACTCGTGGTTCTCGGGTCTCAACACCACTGTTTCCAATCGCCTTACAGCACCGCTTTCGTCTATGTCGTCAAAGGCAGCAGCACGATGGCTTGGCACGGGAGCCAGCAGACCACCGCCCCAGGAATGGATGGCGGTTGCAAGATCGTCGAGAATCTGAATGGTGTTCCTGCATATCTGTCCCTCGTCGTCAAATGCCATGTTCATGGTGTCAACGATGAAAGAAGTAGCCTGAAGCGTGGCCACGGGGTTCCTAACAGGTGTCGGTATTCAACATCGATGGGATGTTGGAGACTATCGGTTCTACGGTCAGGGTCAATCGCCACTGAGGCGGTCGCGGAGGATGGCGCTGACCGCCTTGCCGTCGGCACCACCGCCGAGCCGGCCGAGGATGACGCCCATCAGCGGCCCCATCGCAGCCATGCCTCGCTCGCCCACCAGATCTGCGGATTCCGACAGCACGGCATCGACCACCGCTTCGATCTCGCCGCTCGCCGCCGGTGCGAGACCGGCTGCCGCCGCCGCCTCGCTAAGCCAGCCGAGCGCTCCGGACCCGCCTATCTCTCCTACACCGTCCGGGTGCGGCCAGCCGCCCTCGGACAGCGCCTTGGCGCAGATGGGGACCAGCCCGTCGCGGGTGACGCCACCCGATTCACGGACACTCAGCGCCGCCGCGAGCAGCGACCACGGGATCATCTTGGATTCCGCCGTCGCGAGGCCCATCGCCTCAGCCACGTCCTCGCGCACATCGTCGAGCAGCATCGCCCCCCACGCCTTCGCCGGAAGTGGTGGCAGCCCTTCGATGAGTCCACCCTCGACCGCCCCCGCCTCCTCACCAGCCAGTCCGCCGGCGACACCGGCCAGCAGAAGGTCGTCGAGTTCGGCGCCGAGCAGCGCCTGCTGTTGGTTGGCCGACAGGTCGGTCGAGGCGAGACGGGTCGCGCGCTCGACCTGTGTAGGAGGGAGATTCGCAGCGATCCGCTCGAATCGCTCCTCATCGATGATCAGCGGCGCGACGTCGGTCTCGGGATACATCCTGGCCGAACCGGGCAGAGGTCGCATCGGTGAAGTCGTGCCGTCCTCCGGCGCGCCCCGCTTGACCACCACGTTGCGCACCTCCTGCGGGATGCGGTGCCAGGCGAGCCGGGCCCGGCCGATGACCGATTCGAGCGCCAGCGTCGCCTGCCATGCGGGAGCGAGACAGAGCACGAACGCATCACCGCCGCCATCGTCGCCGTCACCCCCGTCACCGTCGCCAGCAACACAGCCGAGCGCCGCTGCGGCAGCGGCGACTTCAGCCGCCGTGATTCCATAGTCGGGCAACTCGTCGCTGTGAAAGATGCCTGCGACGCCAGCGAGGCGCGCCGCGCCGGCCAGCTCGCGACCGAGCCGAGGCATCTGCGCGCCGCCGGCGTCGAGAGTCTTCGCGCCTAGTCGGCCGACCAGGCCGGGCAGGCGCGCTCCGAGCATGCTCGCGCCGGCCTGAAGGCCGCGCCGCACCATAGCGGAGTCACAGTCTGTGAAGACTTCTGTGAGGTCGATGGGGTCGAACGGAATCACGGCGGCCACCGCCGCGGCGACCTCAGCCTCCAGAGCAGCGTCATCGTCACGCCTGTCGGGCGGCAGAGGGGCCAGTCCGAGCAGTGAACGGAGGTGGTTGGCCAATCGGTACAGATGCAGTTGTCTAGCCATCTCCAAGCGGATGATCCTCGGCACCCAGTCGAGGTCCTGGCAGCCTTTGATCTCGACTCTGTCGCCGCACATGATGCTGACGTTCAGGTCCTGCCTGATCGACCCGAGCCCCCGCCTGACCCGCCGCGTGTCGCGCAGCATCTGGCCAATCGCCGCCGCAGTCACGCCTGCGTGGTCGGGTGAGGTGACATCGGGCGCGGTCGCTATCTCGACCAGTGGGATTCCAAGTCTGTCCAACGTGTAGGTCACCTGCTCACCGCTCACCGTCGCCTTCGCCGCCAGTTTCCGAGCCGAGTCCTCTTCGAGCAGCAGCAGGTCGATTCCGACATCGCCTCCATCCGTCTCGATGCTACCGTTCGTCGCCACCAGCGTGGTCCGCTGGAAGCCGCTGGTGTTCGAGCCGTCGACGACGGTCTTGCGCATCGCCTGCAGCACTCTGACCGGATTCATACGTAGCATCGATGCGACGGTCAGCGCGATGTCGACCGCGTCCGCGTCGTGCGGTTCCGGTGGCGCTTCGTCCAATTCGATGAGGCCGGCGTTAGGCGACCGGACATAGGCGAACGAACGGTCGCGCCGCGCCTCGAAGCGAGCCGCCACGTCGATCGCCCCCGACTCGCCCTCGGACGGCCTGAGCCGGCGGCTGACGCGGCGCCACGAGGCTGGCACCTCGTCGATTCCGACGTCGTACAAGCGACTCGGCTGGCGCGAGTGCAGTTTGCCTGAGGCGAGTTGCTGATGGATCTCCAGACCGCACATGAAGCCGAGCGCCCCGTGGTCGAGCGAGTCGGCGTCCGCGATATCGCCGACAGGCTCGCCGAACCGCTGCGACGACACCTTCGATGGCTGACCCATCTATCTCTCACCTCCGGCTGCCTCTCCGCTCACACCCCGGCGAGGCAACCGCCGTTCATGAGCGCGCCGGAGCCGCTGAGCCGGGGGGCGGCTGATTCAGACCTGCCGACCACCCTCTCTCGATCATCCCGCCGCTGGAGGGAAGTCAGGTGGCGGCTTCGACCGAGGTCGGGGAATGGTACAGCAGCAGGGGTCAGGAGAGGTGATTGGGATCACGAGATCGCGAAGGCGTCGGTGTGCGGCTCGAATATTATGCCGTTCCTCAGCAGCGTCTGGATCGCGTCGTCGACCTGGTCCTCGGTGATGTTCTCGCGCAGGCAGCGGTTGTAGATCTCGTTCAATTCCGCCTCGCCGCGCTCCCGATGCAGATCCCTGACATGCACCTGGACCCGGCTCCTCGCGTTACGCTTCGACGATGATACGCCCGACTGCATCTCCGCCTCGTCCTTGATGTTCTCCTCTTCTCGCCAATGCTTGAAGATGGAGATCGCGCAGCCGGCGTCCTCGGCCGTCGCCTCCGGCCTCAGATGCATCCGAGCGTGCGCCTCGGTCAGCCTGGTCAGCGCTTCGAACTGGCGCGGCGTCATCGGGATCACCTCGGAGCCCGAGTAATCGCCGCTCTCCGCTTCGGCCCGGTTGCGCTCGGCGCTGTAGTATTCGACCAGCAGCGCCTGCGCCTCGGCAGTCAGGTCAGGGTGATAGCGCCGCTTGGCGTAGGCGACGTACTTGCGCAGGAAGCCGACCGTCAGGTAGCGGCCGCCGTCGACCCCGTCGGCCCAGACCTGATCCTCCTCCTCGCGCTGCGGGTCGAAGGCGACGCCCTGGTCGATCCTCGCCTCGGCTACGCCGCGCAACCGGCTCTGCAGGATGTGTCGGGCGATGTTGGTGTCATTCTGCGGGTCGGCCTCGTCGCGCATCATCCAGATGATGTCGAACCGGGACGCCAGCGGCAGCGGCAGTCCGGTCTCCTTGAAGGAGTGCATCAGACTCTGGTTCGGCCCGCGCTTCGAGAAGCGGCCATCCTCAGGATTGGCGGCGGCAAGCACCGAGCAGCGCGCCTTCAACTGCGTCGTGATGCCGCCCTTGCTGACCGACACGACCTGCTGCTCCATCGCCTCGTGCAGGCTGCCTCGGTCGGACGAGCCTATCTTGTCGATCTCATCGATGCAGGCGATTCCCATGTCGGCCAGCGGCAGCACCCCCGCCTCGAGCGTGAAGCGGCCGTCTCCGAAGGCGTCCTTGATCGCCGCCGCGGTCAGACCGGCCGCAGATATATTGCCACCGCTGGCGTACTTCGCGCGCGGCGATATCTTCGACATGTAGGTCAGCAGCTGCGACTTGGCGATGCCGGGGTCGCCCATCAGCAGCAGGTGGATGTCGCCGCGCAGGCGGGTGCCGTCGGCGTTCTTACGAGAGACGCCGCCGAACAGTTGCAGGACCAGTGAGCGCTTGACGAAATTCAACTTGCCCGAGCCCAGGATGGACGGGGCGATGGAGTTCTGCAGCAGCGTCAGCAGGTCCGGTTCGGCGGCGATCTCCCGAATCCTCTCCTCATCATCCTCGGTCACCACGATCTCGGTGAACGGTGTGCTCTCTCGATTGGCCGAGTGCAGTCGGTGGACTATCTGGAACATCGGGGTGCGCCGGTTGCGCCGGTACTCCGAGTGGACGTACGGCAGCAGGTTGGCGGTCACCCTCTCGCCGGGCAGGAACTGGTTGCACAGATCGCCTTCGACCAGCACCGTCGCCCGGGCCGGCTGTCCTGTTCCCTTGACCTCTTCCGGAAGCTCCTGGATCTCCAAGAACTGGTTGTTGATCATCCGTGTCGACTCGATCACCAACTCGAACCGGGTGCTGCCCTTGCCGCTGCCCGGATACGCTCCACAACCACCCCGTTCGGTGTCGCAGATCGGCGGTTCGACCAACTCCTGCTCGGATTCCTGTCGAACAGGCATCATCGCTCCGCACAGCACGCAGCGGAAGTCCGCGTCGTAGATGCGCGGCTTCAACTCGCTGACCCTGGTGATGATCACCTCCGCTGTACGCATCTTGTGGATGTCGTCGCTGCCGATCTCGTGCAGGTAGCGCCTGACGTCTGGCGGCAGATCGTAGAGGCGGATCGGCGGGTCGATGGCGTGACCGAGTTCCCGGCACAGCGCCGCAAGTGCATTCTCACCCTCGCGTATGATCTCACGCGGATGTTCGAGCACGCCGACGGCGAAGTCAGGGTCCCACGCCTGCAGGTCGCGGAAGTCGACATGCAGCGCCATCTCCTCGGCTCCACCGTGGCAGAGAAGGGTGATCGGCTCCTCCTTCATCTCGGTAAGGTAGGTGTGCCATCTCGCACCCGCGTCCTGCACCTGCATGCTCATGTTCTCTCACCGGGCGTTGCCTGCGCCTGACGACGGCCTATGAAGCGTCCGGCTGGAGAGGTCCGGACCCCCTGATTTCCACTGCAGAATCACTTCGACATACGCACCGGCCGACCGCTCACTTCGTTACTTCCGGTCCAGCCTCGTAGCAATTGTCATGCCGTTCTGATGAGCGTCGATGGATTCCTCGCGCCGACCGCCGCACCCTTCTGCCTCTACGGTCGCAAGAGTACGCACGGTTTCCCCTCCGACCGGTACAGTCGACACACGATCGACCTCGACTACCCGCATGGTCCAACCCCGTTCACGGCTGTACAGTCATCACGGAAATTCCTGAGCGGACGAAACAAGTGGGGTTTTATTCACCTCTTTTCGTCGGCGAGGTTCATGAGCGAGGGAGATAAGAGATGGAGAGCATACGAAGCGGCGACGACCTGATGGTCCGGCTCGACCCTGGCGAGGAGATCCACGCTTCGCTGCAGGCGTTGTGCGCGGCGGAGGGAATCACAAGTGCGGCGGTGACCAGCGGCATCGGCAGGGTGTGTGACATCGATGTCGGGTTCCTCGGCTCGGAGGGGGTCTACCAGCGGGTCGTGTTGTCGAGGTCGATGGAACTGCTCTCGTGCCAGGGCAACGTCGCTGAGTTCGACGATTCGCCTTTCACCCACATCCACATCGTCCTCTCCGACGACCTGCACAGGGTGCACGGCGGCCACCTGTTCAGCGCCCATGTGGCGGTGACGGCAGAGTTGCATCTGCGGGTGCTGGATGCGGCCGGCCCGATGACTCGATGTTCTATTCCTGAGAGTGAATTCAAGCCGTTGCGATTCAGTGCTGACGGATCGGCCGATTGAGCGGTGCTGAGCGCAGGTCTGATGCTGTTGAGGCGCAGGTCTGATGGTCTGAACCGAGACCGACAGGGCGGGTGAGCGGTGAGTGAGCGATGCGGCGGGACCTGTGCGGGAGGTGACTCTGCGCGATGTGGCGGCGCTCGTCTGCGCTGAATACCGCGCCTTCGAGGTGCCAGATTCCTCCGGCGCGTGGAACGGGTTACAGGTCGCGGCCGAGGAAGCGCTCGATGCTCCCTGCAGGCGCGTCGCGTGCGCGACCGATGCGAGTCTCGCCGTCATCGAGATGGCGGCGGCGCGCGGCGCCGACCTGCTGATCGTCCATCACGGCCTGACCTGGACGCTGCGCGGCGTGCCGCTTCCCACCGGCGACCACATCGAGGCGAAGCGGGTGGCGACGGCGCTCGAAGCGGGAGTCGCGGTGCTGGCCCTGCACCTGCCGATGGACGCGCATCCGACGCTCGGCAACAACGCGCGGCTGTGCGAAGGGCTCGGCGGTGATGTCGTCGGCCACTGGTTCACCGCGAAGGGAACCGTCCCGCCGACCGATCCGGCCTTGACGGCGAAGAGTGAGGCCGGCTCCACCTCGACGATCGGTGAAGGGTTGACCCCGGCCGACACCTGGCCCGCGATCACCGCCGAGGAATCGGCTTCCGAGGATGGATCGCCGGCCGAGCCTGCTGGCCGAGCCTCGTTCGACATCGGCATCATCGCCGAGCGCGGCAGCGGTCCCGCCTGGACGCGGACCTCGGTCGGTGAGCGGCTGGCGGCCCTCGTCGGCATGGAGCAGACGCTAGGGGACGGCGTGCGACTGCATCCCGAGACCTGTCTCGCCGCTGCGACGCTGCCTGTGCACCGTCTCGCGATATGCAGCGGTGCGGCCGGTGGCGCGGTGCTCGACGCCGCCACCGCGGGCTGCGACACGCTGCTCAGCGGCGAAGCGCCGGCGCACGCGACCATCCTCGCCGAGGAGGCCGGCATCGGGCTGCTGCTCGGCGGTCACCACGCGACCGAGACTGTCGGGCCGAAGGCGTGCGCCGCCTGGCTCGCCGCTCTCGCTGAGGATGGCGGCCTCGACCTCGATGCCTTCTTCCTCAGCCGACCGATCGGACTCTGACGCTGACTCTTCTGCCAAGAACGCCGTCCGCTCCACCTTCCGAACACGAACGCGAATCGTGATACTGCGCCCCTGCGCAGCCCCTAGCGCGTGTTGCGCCCCGCAGTGTCGTAT
>CAUZSY010000077.1:0-7322 GCA_963582725.1 Candidatus Thalassarchaeaceae archaeon | reverse complement strand
ACCTTCACCATCGAAGTGGCTCACATCGCTGCTTGGGCGGTGCACGCCGCCGGTGCTGACCTCGACATCGACCCGGCCGGCGACCAGATGACGCTTCAGGTCGAACAACTTGGCAACGACCCGGCCAGACCCGGCTTCACCACATGGGTCACCGGTGCACTCGGCTGGCAGGTCGCCATCGCGTCGCAGCCCGATTCACTCGACCCGACTGCGATCGCTGATCTGGTGCTGAACATCACGCCACCGGCATCGGCCCGAGCCGGCCAGACCGTGGAACTGCACATTCGTGTAAGGAATCCCGACTCATCCGGCGTCTCTGAGGTCACCTTCCCGGTTCGCGTCTCCGCGACCGTCGACCACAGCCTGTCCGGCGGCGCCGAATGGCTCGTCTCACCGGAAGGCGGCATGCCGCTCGCCTGGGTGACCAATCTCGGCAACGGACCGACGACGATAGACATCGAGGTCATCGGCGTGCCGAGCGACTGGCTGATGACATCCACCCCACAGATTCATCTGGCCATCGGCGAGAGCGTCGGACTGCCGATCGACCTGATCCCAACCAACTGGTCAGGTGAAGAGGTGACCATCACCATCAGAACCACCGACGCAGCCGGTCAGCAGAGAGAACTGCTGCTGCCGCTGGTCAATTCAAGCCACGCTTGGGTCACCAGCCCTCTGCTCGTCGCCATCGCCGGCGATTCCCTCTCCCTAGCCATCCACGGCGCCACATCTGTGACCAGCGCATCGACAGGGTCTGGTACAGGCCTCAGCCGTGACGGCGCCGGTTTCAGGTGGATCGCCGACGCTAGTGATTCTGGCAACGGCACGCTCATCGTCGATGGTGTCGAACTGCCATTCCACGCCATCGTTCACGACCGGCTCTCCCGCTCGGCCACCTGTTCTCTGCATGCCGCTCTGAACAGCAGCGATCAGGGCTACTGCGACATCGCCAACGGCAGCGCAGCCTTTGACTACACCATCATCCTGACCGATGGATCGGGCAACCTCATTCAGACCATCGAAGGCACCGTTGCGGCCGATGCCGGTGCGCTGGTGAACATCAGCCACGGCTGGAATCCAGTCCCTGGCATGCATACCCTGACCCTGCGATTGATCGACACGCACGGCGGCGTCAGAGGCAGCGATGATCAGTCGTACGTCATCCGGGACAGCGATTGGAATCTCGGCATCATCGCCATCGAACTGGAAGGCGACTCCGGCGACCAACGACTCGCCATCAGCATCCAACGCTCCGAGCACGACAAACTCACCGATGCCGACTGCACACTCGCCGTCTCGGCTGACGGCTGGAACTCGACCCATGTCATCGATGTCACCGGACCGGTCGCGCCGAAGTTCAGACTGTCTCGACCGCCGCTTCCGGACGGAACCGAGATCGAGGTGACGATCGGCTGTGCCACGCCCTGGGACATCGACAGTGATTCGGCAGACGACTCCAAACGAATAGTTCTGAGCGGTCAGACCGACATCGTCAGCGGCAGCATCGATGCGGTGACCGGCATCTCGATGGCTGCCATCGTGCTGCTCATCATGTGGGTGCTCGGCATGATTCGGCCTAGATCTGAAACGCTGCCGCCGCCGCGGAAGCAGCAGAAGTCGACGACAGAGAGTTCAAGCGATCAAGTGGACAGAAAAACCCCTCTGGAGGACGAATCCATCTCCCTCTCAGAGCCTGAGAAGAAAGGGTCTGAGCCTGGTCAGCGGCAGATCGAACAACGAGCAGAGGGTGAAGATGGTGACGGGTCAGAGCCGATGGTGGTCGCGGACGAAGGAGCGGCTACTGAAGCCGCGTCGACGGAGATCGAAGAGGTGGTCGATGAGACAATCGATGAAGAGACCGCCGAGTTCGAGCGGTTGATGGCTGCCACCGATGACGAATTCGAACGACGGTTGTTGCGGCTGAGGTTCAATCGACGACGCGGCCGGGGTGGTCTCTGATGGTTGCCAGCGCCTTCTACACCTTCGACCCGATCCGAGGTGTCGACGTCGCCGCTGCCATCGAGGCCATCACCGCCGATGAGTCCGATAGGACTAGAGCGGCCGCGCTCGATCTGCTGGGTGACGAGGCGGTGACCAGGGTCGAGGTCCATTCGGCTGCCCTCGGTGCGGACGCTGCCACCCTGCTGTTCGTCATGATCGTGGATCAGGACGACGGCGGCTCTGCACTGCCGCCACTCGACAAAGATCTCGGCCGAAGTCGCTTGGGGCGCTTTCCTAATGCCGATGGTGACCCCATCAGGTATCTGATGGAACACAGCGTGGAAGACGAGGAAATCGGTCTCCATTCACTTCTCGGCCAACTTCGGGGGCGGCTGAGTGACAGCATCTGTGCAACCGGGGCTTCCGGCCTGCAACTGCGGGGATGGTTGGATGAACGAGAGGTCGGTGACCTTCTGAAGGCGATTCGTTCACCAGATTGGCGGGTATCATCGAACGAACCGATCGACGGTGGGGTAGGTGATGTCTGCAGACATCTGGTGTCCCACCTCAGGGCTGCCAGCAGAAGGCGCTGCGGCATCCTGATGCGAGCCCACGACTGAACTGGAACATAGTCTCGATGAATCAGAACTGCTCGCCGGTGATGCGCTCGAACATCTCCGCGTAGAGCGTCGCTGTGACATCGATGACATCCGCCGGAAGTGGTGGAATGGGTGGTTCTGGCTCGCCTGCCTGACGGGCTGCATAGAGGGCTGCGTGGTGACCGGTCTCGATGTAGTGCTCACGAACGGATTCCTTCGACAGCGATGTCGGCTCGTTGCGAGCGAAGGCTTCGGAATCCCACCAACGATCCTCATCGAGGGTGCCGAACGAATCGACCAGAACCGGCTTTCTTCCGGGGCCGAGGGCGAACTCCTTCTTTCCGTCGACATGGATCAGACCACATAGCGTTGCTTGCCGCTCGATCAGGTTGTCGACCTCCAGGACGATCTCCAGCATCGAGTCGAACTCCTGTTCCGTCATGTTCGATATAGAGAGAGCCTCTTCTCTCTCTAACAGCCTGTCGAACACCTCGAACTTGGTAGACACCTCTAGATATGGTTCAGGCAATCGCTCACCTTCGGACAGTTCCCTGCCGGACTCGAATCCGAACTCCTCCGAACCGACGTCCCCTCTCTTCCAGCGCCGCCAAGCCGAACCGGCGAGATAGTGTCTGCAGATGAATTCTAGAGGCACGAAGACGTTCTCCATGTCTTCTGGAATCGCACCGGCATCACGGATCACTTCGAAGCGCTTGGCGAGACAGCGATCGGGGGCGTTCATCTCGATCATGTGAGTGTCGCAGATGCCCGCTTCCTCGATCAATCTGAACCAATGACAGGTCGTGCGATTCAGGCTCTCACCTTTGCGGGGGATCAGACTTGGGATGATCTGGTCGAACACGCTGATTCGATCGGTGTAACGAAATTCGATGATCTCCGGCTCATCCGTGCTCCAGACCTGCTTCACCTTACCAGAATAGAGCAACTCGCCCATGACCCACTGCCACCTCAAGCCGTCCTTCAACATTCGCCGCAGGCGCACATCCCCGGACACCCACCTCTCCAACTCCATGCCAGGTTCGAAACCTCATCAATGAGATTCGAGAGGTCGGCCATCGATGTGCCTGTCAGAGTGACATGTGGTCCAGCGATGACCGGTCCTGCCGCATCTGAAACAGGCGATGCCGCGCCGCTTGACCAGCCAATGATTCCGTCCTGCTCCCGGCGGTATGGCATCACCTTCGACATCCGTTGATTCATTGCAATCAGGTGCCAGATGTCGGAGTCTGCCACATCTGAAGCAGCGGACTCGCCAGCCGATGGAAGAGTCAGACTCGGTCCGACCATTATCATCCTCTGAATCGATAAGGATGCTGCGAACCAGACTGGCCGATGTATGACCGTGGCATTCGATGCACAGTTCCACCAGGTTGCCAGACGCATCCAGCAGGTCTCGCCTGCCCGTCACCCAGCATCGATGCCTGCTGATGATGTGATGCATCTCCGTTCGACCGGATCCGCCACAGATCGAACAGATACCACCGGAGGTGGACGCTTCGGCCATCGGCGAATCACTGGAACTTGGCGGTCCTTGAACTCTCAGATGAGACCCAGGGCGTCCTCGATACGATTCAATTCAGGTCCGGTCGTCCGGGTGCCGACGAGTGCATGCTGGTCGCTCGCCTCACAACCCGCACCCACCTCAGGAATCCCGAAGCAGACCGTGCCGACCATCACAGGCACCTCCAGGGTAGCCTCGATGACCTCCACCTCTTCTGCCGTGATGTCGGGGTGGACCAGAGCTCCGGCGTTGTTCGCGACGACGAGAGAACCGATCGTCTCCATTCCTGCGACGGTCACGAACGACGCTTTCACACCGAGCACGTCCTGGATGAGTTCGAGACCTTCATCCGGAATGGCCGGACTGACGATGGCGCCGTTCTCATTGCACTCGAGCAGATTGCCCGCGGCGTTGACGCCACTCTCCATCACGACGACATCACCGAAGGCGGTCAGAGCATCGATGTCGCTCTCGGTCGCCAGATCGGCTACAGCCAAGCCACGTCTGGTACCAGTCAGCAGACTCCCTACGAGGGACGAACCACCGATCGATATCGCTGCCACCTCACAGTCGAACAACGCACCGACATGTTCACGATCTTCCTCCGGCATCCCGAGGGGCACGAACAGAACATCTCCGACGACAGTCAGATGGACACCGACCATGCGGTGACCCAGCACGTCTACGACCTCGATAGTCATGCTCCTCGACCTCGCGCGCGGGCTCTTCATCAATAGCGGTACCGCAGGGTGCTGCGGCTAGTGCATGCCGTACGGATGGTCTCGGCATGCGGGTGCGGGGAGTCGACCCCGCCGACGTGAACGTCGACGGGGCCGAGGTGAAGAGAAGGTGACACAGCGACGATCGTTTCCGTGGGCTCTCGCACCACAGTACAGGAGTCGACGCAGGAGGGCTTGACTTCCGGGTTCGGGATGGGACCGGGTAGAACCCCTCCGCTATGGCCGTGCTCAACCTTCTCTTCGAATGTGGAATTGGAATGCACTGTTGGACAGAGGCCCACGCAGGGGCAGAATGAAGGAAAAAAGGATGATACCGGGGGATTAAGTGAAGCTGGGCTGAACACCTCGGCGAACCTCGGTGCTTACACCCGCTTTCTATCAAACTCGTCTTCTACGAGTCCCCTCAGATGCCTCGTCTTTCGGATGACTTCGAGCTTAGATGCTTTCAGCTCTTATCCATATGGAGCGTGGCGACCCAGCATTGCCCTGCCGGACAACTGGTAAACTAGTGGCTCCGAGCCTTCGTTCCTCTCGTACTAAAGGGCCCTTCCGATCAGGCATCATATGCGCCTCAACCACAAAGCAACAAACCTGTCTCACGACGGTCTAAACCCATCTCACGATCCCCTTTAATGGGCGAACAACCCCACCCTTCCCAGCTGCTGCACCAGGAGGTTGGGAAGAGACGACATCGAAGTAGCAAGCCACCAGGTCGATGTGAGCTCTTGCTGGTGACAACTCAATTATCCCCGAGGTAACTTTTCTGTCATCAACCGCCCCCAGAAATGAGGCTGGTTGGTTCGTTAGGCCCTGCTTTCGCATCGTCGATCGTTATTGGTCCGATCCACGTCAAGCCAGCTTTTCCCCTTACAGTTGACGGTGGCGACTGAACCACCTAAGCTGACCTTTGGGCACGCTTGTTATGCTTTCGAGCGCGTGGCGCCCCACCCAAACTGCCCACCAAGCGGTGTTCTCTAGAAGAGTGAGCATGGTTACACTCCAAGGACGGTGTCTCTATATTCGACTACTCCCGGGACTGGCGTCCCGAGGATCAAAGTCTCCCGTCTACTCAGCACGTGAAGTGCGACCACGCAACGCCAGGCTGCAGTAAAGCTCTACGGGGTCTTCGCTTGCAGGTTGAGGGTACTGGACTGTGCGCCAGTAATGTCAATTTCGCCGGACATACCGCGGAGACAGTAGGACTCTCGTTGGGCCATTCATGCAAGTCGCCAATTAAGCGACAAGGTATTACGCTACCTTAAGAGGGTCATAGTTACCCCCGCTGTTTACCGGTCCTTCGTCAGGTTGTATCCTGATTTCAGATACCGGCACTGAGCAGGATTCAGCGACTATACACATCCTTTCGGACTAGCAGTCGCCTATGTTTTTATTAAACAGTCGGAGTCCTCTGGTCACTGCGACCAGCCTCGCTAAAGGCTGGCACTCCTTCTCCCGAAGTTACGGAGCGATTTTGCCGAGTTCCTTCGCGGTATTTTACCCGTCACACCTTAGGCTACTCACCCAGGGGCACCTGTGTCAGTTCTCGGTACGGTCACCTCTACGGCTTTTCACGGGACCCAGGCCTCGTCCGTCTTTCGCTCACGTCTTCCCGATCTTCTCACCATGACGGTTCTCCGATCGGTTATCGAACGCTTCGACATCCCATGACTGAGATGCACGAACTAGCCCGAGCCGTCACCATTATTGTAGAGGGGCATACGAATATAAACGCATTTCCCTGTTCGACGATCTCGGTTAAGGATCGCCTTAGGACCGGCTAACCCTCGGCTGATGATCATTGCCGAGGAACCCTAGCCCCTTCGGTGGAGTGGATTCTCACCACTCTATGCTGCTACTCTTCCCTGGATTCTCATACATACACGGTCCACGAGACCTCACGACCTCGCTTCTGCCCGAGCATGTCGCCGCGCTACCACATCATCTTACGATGGTCTGGCGTATCGGTATCCAACTTGAGCCCCGTCCATTTTCCCGGCCCGCAAGCTTGACCAGTGATCTGTTACGAACTCTTTCAAGGGTGGCTGCCTCTAAGCCCACCTCCTGGTTGTCTTCGACCACGGACACGGTTTATCTGTGACACTTAGTTGGAATTTAGGGACCTTAACGCCAGGCTGGTTTGTTCACCTTTCGTCACGGTAGCTTACCCACCGTGGCTCACTCCCTGCTTCTATGACGATCGTACCTTTGGAGTTTGGCAGCATGCCGAGGGATTGCTCCCCCTGAGCACGCAATCAGTGCTCTACAGCACGATCCATCTCCACAGAGATCTACCTACGAGTAGTCTCGCGCGGAACCTGCTATTGCCCATCTCGATTGGACTTTCACCCCTATACCCAGCTCTTCCGAGCGATTTGCACATCAGCAACGGTTCGTCCCTCCACCCAACTTTCATCGGGCTTCAGACTGGCCAGGCATAGATCGACGGGCTTCAGGTCCTCCACCATTGACTCCAGGCGAGCTCACCTCGTCCCTCACCCGAAGGCTGCGGACTTGTCGGTT
>CAUZSY010000076.1:0-7371 GCA_963582725.1 Candidatus Thalassarchaeaceae archaeon | reverse complement strand
CATGCTATCGGTGGTGAAGGACGACGAGGTCTCAAGATTCGTGATCGTCGCTTCTATAGAACCGGCCGTTGCGAACCGCATCGTGAGTGGCACCAGTCTGGTCGAGCCAGAGAGGGTCGATGTTGGAATGTTGTCGTTCACGGCCAGTACGAGCGGACTGCCCGGACCCAGATCGAGGTCGATCTCGCCGGTGCTCCTGATCGCCATTCCTGCCAGAGTCACCGATCCCTGCTGAGCCGAGATGACGAGTTGGATGAGGCCGTGAGAGATCCCCTCCTGTATCAGATAGGGTGTCGCATTCGTCAACGCTGCATCGAGATCGGACACTTCAGCGTCACTCAAACTGATTCTGACCGCTCTGTCCGCGACTGGGGCGGTGCCGCTGACCACAGAGGCAGCGCCGACCTCGATCGACCAATCGATCGACCCGGGACTCGTCGCTCCGGGAACAAACAACCAGTCCATCGAGTCGAGGCCAGAGAGCGGTGCGAGTACAGGTATGCTGTGATTGGCAGCAGTCTGCCATTGCAGGTCGACGGATCTCTGGCCATTGTAGAACCGGTCCTGGAAGCCGAGTTCTCCGAGCGCTGGAGATTCCAGACTCCATTCGGTCACACCGTCCGAACCGATGTCGAATGCCGCCGCATCCGCCATGCCACCTGATTCGATGTCTGCTTGGAATGACAGCAGGTCGTAGTACGAGGTGGTGCCAGCACCGAAGACGAACTGGACGGTTCGACCAGGTCTATCCAGAGTCAGTGAGCCCTGAGGCTGGATGGATAGAGCGGCGCCACCATCGATGCTGACGGCGACATCCGTCGAACCGGATATCGCCATCGATGTAGTGATTCTCGCGATAGGTCTCGCCGATGTGTAGAGTGGACTGGTCAGCGTCGATGAACCGGATATCGAGTCACCATCCCAGGTCATTCCATTGAGATTCCAGCCAGCCGCCGCCGGGCTCTCCTCGAGAGTGGTCGCTACTCGGCCATGCAGGTGGATGCCGTGGATCGATGGCAGGCCGCCGCCGGTGGTCGAGAACTTGAGTCTCATTCGAAGTTCTGGATGCTTCTCGGAATCGATGCCGCCAAGGTCGAACACGGAACCGGTCATGCCCTCGTAACCAGGTATGTCGGCACCACTCGACCCGTCGAGAATGGTCGTGGTGATCAACGAACCGCTGGGTATGGAGGTATCCAGACTCATGATGCCGTACGGTGCGTCGGTAACGCGAAGTGATCCGGTCACTCCTGTACCGAACCCAGGGCTGGTCCAGTTCGCCTCACCGGTGCCCGAACCACTGGAAGGATTGAATTCTATATCGTCGACCCAGGCGGTGTCTGAGTAGGAGTTGACACTGCCATCCTTGTAGTACTTCCAGTAATAGGTGTGGCTACCGGACTGGATGTTGAAGTTGTAGGTCCCTGAGGTCGACGGGCCGGACCATTTCTGAGTGTATCCGGTGTATCGGGTGCAACCTGAATAGTCGATGCAGAACAGCAGATAATCCCAATTGGATTCCGAAGATGTACGATATTTGAAAGAGCCGGTACCAACCATGTTCGAGAGGGTGACGCTCATCATCGAGTACTGGTTGTGCGAGATGCTGCCTGATTGCGCGGTGTATGTACCTGCCAGACGGGTTCCGGACTGCACGCTCCAGTGCGATGTTCCGGAGTGAGAGAACAGGGGGTCGAAACCACCACTCTCGAAGTCCCATTGGTATCCCTGAGGCAGAACCGTCATTGCCGAGGAGTTCGCCTCTATGCCGTCGAGGACCACTCCTGTCTGGTTCCAATCGGATGGACCAGTCCATGTCACCGCCTCCGTCCTAGGCAGAATGGTCGGTCGGAGATGCAGGCCGACTCGGGTCACTGCGTCTCCTTCGGGAACCTCCAGCTGCAGGGCGTTCGAGGTGCCGTTAGGGGTGCTGCCGATGATGATGGTCTGGCTGCTGTTGACACCCGTTCCGGAAGATCGCGGGTCCGATTCCAGAATTCCGATGCCTCCGCTGTCAGGCGATGATGACAGCAACGGCGCCAGCAGGAGAATCGTCACGAGCAGAAGAGCACGCTTCGTCTGCATCGTCTCACACCCTCGGTTCGGCTTAGCAAGGGATGTTTGTCAATATACCCCCCTCCGGTCGTTCACCGCATCCCCCCTGGAAGCAATCCTGCCGATTGGATATGGAAGGTGCATCGGGTCGTCTGGCTGCCGCGGGACCCAGTACCTCACCGCGGGCGATCGAGGCGATTTGTCTGTTCACGTAGGCGATAAGTTGCTGCGCGGGTCGAGTCGTTCGGCACCTGACCGCGGCGTCAGATGTGGTCAAGTCTGCTGCGAGTCGTCCAAAATTGATATTCACCCACTCGGTCCGTGGCATCAAGATGGCTACCGCGGATGATGCCAAGCGAGCCGCCGGAATCGCGGCCTGTGAGTTCGTCGAGAGCGGCATGCGACTCGGTCTCGGAACGGGTTCGACCGTCTCTCACACTGTCATCGAACTCGGACGATTGATCGCCGAAGACGGCCTCGATGTCGTAGGGGTTCCGACCAGCATCGCTACCGCTGACCTCGCGGCTGAGGTCGGTGTGCCGCTGCTGGATTGGTCGGAGGTCGATGCTCTCGACCTGATCATCGATGGCGCCGACGAGGTCGATCGATATTTCCAATTGATCAAAGGTGGTGGCGGCGCCCTGACCCGGGAGAAGATAGTGGCGAACATTTGCAGTGGAATGGTCGTGGTGGTCGATCCTAGCAAGATGGTCGAGACGCTGGGGGCGTTCCGATTGCCCGTCGAGATCCTGCCGTTCGGCTGGCAATCGACCCTCGATCTGCTACGCCGTACCTGCCCCGGGCTCGTCTCCCTCCGCCGGGTGCCGGGAGAACCAGATGTGTCGCTGGATGGCCAGACTGTGTCGGCGACGGTTGAAGGAGGACCATTCGTCACCGACAACGGCAACCTGATCGTCGACTGCCAACATGGCCCTACCATCGACAGACCGCGGTCACTCGAATCGGCGTTGTTGGCGATACCCGGGGTCGTCGAGGTCGGTTTGTTCACCGATATGTGCGATGTCGTGGTCATCGGAACTGATGACGGAACCGAAGTGCGACTGCGACCAGAAGGTCGACTCGGATGAGTTGATGTCGAGCCGTCACCGCTAAAACGAGCGCCCGGGTCGGCCGGCTGGGTCTGTAGCTTAGTCAGGTAGAGCACTCGGCTCTTAACCGAGTGGCCGCGGGTTCGAACCCCGTCAGACCCGCTGACCATCGACTCCCGAGTCTGACTCTGCATCGCACTTCCCTTCGTTGAATCCTGCTCCTTCCGATACACTGCTCAACCCCCGTCAGACCTTACAGACACATCTCTGCCCGCCGGCTCCGATTCGTTCTGAATGCAGAACCCGGCGCGTTCCAACGCCGGCATGTTCCGGGATCGAGCCGCACCGCGCTTCAATTAGTCAGCAGGTCGCCCCAACCGGTGACTATGCGAGTGCCGGCTCGACCTTCAAGGGCGTCTATGGCGTGACCCGGTGAACATAGTGCGACGACCATCCTAGGGTGCAGTCTCTTGGCTCTCACCATGGCCTCCACTTTCGGCCCCATGGAGCCGGGGGGGAACACGCCTTCTTCGACCATCTTGATGGCATCGAGCAGCGGTAATTCATCTATGGCGGATTCGGTTGGGCGACCGAAATCGATTCGAATCGAATCTATCGCAGTCGTGATGATGAAAGCCGCCGCGTTCAGGCTGCCAGCCAACAGCCCACTCGTCCGGTCCTTGTCTACGACCGCGTCGACACCTCGGTACTGACCGGATGAATGCCGGGTGACGGGAATGCCTCCACCGCCGGCACAGATGAGTATTCCATCCTGCATCAGCAAGGCACGGATCGCATCTTCCTCTAGGATGCGGATGGGCCGTGGGGAAGCGACCAGCCTTCGCCGACCCACAGCGGTCTGGCCGATGTGCCATTCCGACGGCACATCCGCATCATCAGTCAGAACAATACCCACTGGCTTGCTGGGAGAGGCGAAACCAGGGTCTCTGCGATCGACTTCGACCCGTGTGGTCAGGACCGTGCAGGTCATCTCGATGTCGCGTGCCGAAAAGGCCGATTCAAGGGAGGATGCAAGCCGTTCTCCCATCATGGATTGAGTGGCTGCGACCCACGCGTGGATGCCGGTTCTCTGTTCTACCTGCAATTCAGCCGACGCGCCGTTCGCATCAGACGACCACGCCCTGCGTGCCCGTTCCTCCATGACCAGCAATCGACCTACCTGTGGCCCGTTACCATGGGTGAGGACGATCCTATGTCCGAGTTCGGAGAGACCTATGATGTCCTCGACGACTGCAGCGAGCGCCAGGCCGACTGGTTCGCCACTGGTCGGGTCGCTCAGTGCGTTGCCGCCGACCGCGTAAACGACGATGGTCGATTCGTCGGTCACCTCGATCAACTCCAGTGCGATGCTACGGTTCTCGCTCCGTCTCGTCGTGCAATAAGGTATGGCTCACTCCTGCCTTCGTCTGGTCGTTCTCATCCGAGAGGGGCTAGAACGGCACGATGGCGCACCTCGGCATCTGGGAATGGGGCGCGTTTGAAGAAGGGTAGCCACCGGTGGTCCGGCGAGGGAGGGGTCAATCAATGTCGAAGAGCCACTGGATCGGCGATGTCCAAGCTGGTGAGCACGACGGCGAATCGGTCGAGTTGTCCGGTTGGGTGCACAGGACTCGCGGTTCGAACCATATTCACTTTCTCGTTCTACGGGATTCCACTGGACTCATCCAGTGCGTCGTCAAGCGTCAGACGGTCGGTGACGACACCTTCGAGGCGATCAAGGAGTCGTTGATCGAAGCGAGCCTCCAGTTGAGCGGCGTGGTGCGAGTTGACGAGCGGGCTCCGGGTGGACACGAACTTGTGGTCGACTCTGGCGAGGTCATCGGCCCGGTCGATCCCGACCGACCGTTCCCGATAACCGAGTCAGCGATGCATGGTTCCGATGGTGGCGAGACCGAGTTCCTGCTCGATAATCGGCATCTCTACCTCAGGACACAGCGGATGACGACAATGCTGAAGATACGCAGCAGCGTCTTCGGTGCGATTCATTCGTACTTCAGGGATCTCGATTTCGTCGAATATCAGGCACCGTGCTTCGTCGCTGGGGCTGTCGAGGGAGGCTCGACCCTGTTCGAGGTGCCGTACTTCGGTCGGACAGCCTATCTCACCCAATCTTGGCAGTTGTACGCCGAGGCGGCGATGCCAGCGCTCGAGCGACTGTACACCATCGCACCCTCGTTCAGAGCCGAGAAAAGTCGAACTCGCCGACACTTGACCGAGTTCTGGCACGCTGAGATGGAGATTGCCTGGAGCGGCAATGACGATGTAATGCGGCACGGCGAGGCGCTCGTCCGGCACATCGCTCGGACGCTGCTGGACGAGCGCTCGACCGAGTTGCAGTCGCTGGGTCGAGAACTGTCGGTCATTCAGAGATTCGCTGACAGCGAGTATCCACGAATCCGCTACGACGAGGCGATAGAGCGGTTGCAGGGAATGGGTGTGCAAGTGGAATGGGGAGACGATCTGGATTATTCGAAGGAGAAGATCCTGACCCAGGACTTCGATGTTCCGCATTTCCTCACCCACTACCCGAGGATCACCAAGCCGTTCTACCATCGACCGGATCCGACCGATGACAGGTACGTGCTATGTCACGACCTGCTGGCACCTGAAGGGTATGGCGAGATAATCGGAGGTGGTGAGAGGACCTGGACCGAACCAGAGTTGCTCGCGCGACTGGACGAGGCGGGAACGCCTCACGAGCCGTATCAGTTCTATATCGAGACACGGACCTATGGTGGTGTGCCGCACGGTGGTTTCGGGCTCGGCATCGATCGAGTCTGTGCATGGCTGGCCGGAGCCCAACACATCCGCGAAGTGATTCCGTTTCCGCGCGATTCGCGTCGAGTCACGCCTTGAGCGAAGCGCGACAGGTTCCTTGACCGACTGGTGAACTCTCGTCCTTGCCGATGGTAGGATTTCTATCTTGTTTCGAGCGAGCGTGTGAATTCCGCCTGGATCCTCTCGACCTGCTTACCGAGCACATAGAGGATCAGCGCCGCGGTCAGTGAGAAGACTCCGACGAAGGTGGCGGCGAACGCGGCCAGAGCGACGCCGACCCCGACGGTGTCTAGAGGGCCACCGATGTCGATCAGTTGTTCAACCATCTGATATCCGACCCAGAACAGCAGAATGCCGGGGATGCCGAACAGCACCAACGGGTGCCGGCTCTCAAGCATCCAGTACAGAAGTCGCATGAACCCGGTCGCCGTGGTGAGGGATGTCGGCTGGCTGATAGTCGACGACTCAGGCAGTTCCACCACTCTGACCTGAATGTCATCGGCCAGATCGCTCGGAGAACCCGTCGCGAACTGGTCGGCGATAGCTTGCATGCCCGGCCTAGTGACCGTGGCATACTGGATGACTGCATCAGCATACGAGAAGAGGTCGACGGAGAACGGCTCGTCAGCTTCGTTAGACAGTCGACTGGAACCGGAGACATGCTTCAGGAACAGGTGCACGTCAGGGGCACGCCGGGCCGTCGTCACCATGCCAGGCAGGTCCGCCAGCCCCCATCCGTCATCGAGTGCTATCAGGAGAGTGCGCCCGACGACTCCGACCTCGAGCAGGGTGCGGGCTAGTGCCGGTGCATCCGTGTCGTCTTCGTGGGAGTGAACAAGGGCGCCCGCCGCCGTTGCGATCTCGGCCGTCCTGGCATCCTCATCGAGCATCAGGACATGCACGGATTCGACATGGTCCAACGCGCGTGCGACGGCCGAGCCGATGCGAAGAGCCTGGGCTCGCACGATGTAGACAATCTCCACGAGGCGGTGGGGACGACTGCACGCGATGAAGCATTCGGCATCATGAATGACCCGAAAGCCATTGACCCTCCTGTTCTGCCACAGGGACATGTTGGAGGGATTGCGCGTCGGCGTGGTGGTGCCAGCCCGCGATGAGATCGAACACATCCGTCAGGTCATCGGGACTCTGCCGGACTTCGTCGATGTCTGCATCGTCGTCGACGACGGCTCCAGCGACGGCACCGGGGCGGCAGCGATCCAAGGATTCTCCAGCGTGAACCTCGCTGGCGAGGTCTTGAGTCTGTCGGGGGTTGGAGTAGGTGCTGCTATAGATGCCGGTCATCAGAGGCTGATTGAACATTTCAGCAATACCGGCGGAGCCTGGTGCAGCGTCGTTATGGCTGGTGACGGTCAGATGGACCCGGCCGATCTGCGGTCTCTTCTCGAGCCGTTGCTGACAGGCGAATATGAGCATGTGAAGGGGGGCCGTTCCGCGCATCAGGACG
>CAUZSY010000075.1:0-7421 GCA_963582725.1 Candidatus Thalassarchaeaceae archaeon | reverse complement strand
AAGTGAGACCACGTAGCGCTGGTGATGCTGGTCCGCCACCCTGCGGAAGCGCTCGACCTTTCGATGAGCCCGCTGCGCCTCATCGCGAAGGCGCTCGACCTCGCGCGAGATCTCGCTCATCAGATCGTGTGCCGCTTGAGCGACCTCGGCCGCTTCACCGACCTTCTGGTGTGCCGCCTCGTGAGCCACGACGACAACGCGTACAGCGGCCTTGGCATCCTGCAGGGCCGAATTCTCCGTGTCAGCCTTCATCGCCTCCTTCAACTGGTGACTCAGTCGTCGCAACTTGTCGACGGTCTCCTTCTCTTTATCATACGGTATGCTGCCGGTCTCCAAGGCTGATTCGAGCCGTTCCAGATCCTTCTTCAATCGATGCGGACTGAGCCGATTCTTCTCGCTGTCACCAGCCGCATCGATGAGTTCTCGGAGTGTTCCACGCGCCTGCTTCAGGTCATCCGTTCGCTGACGACGTTCTCCCTTCAACTCCCTGACTCGGGCATTCTCGGCATCTCTGATCTCACGCTGCTTCTGCAACTCGTCGATCAATTCCCTGACTTTGCTGCTCGCCTCCCGGCGGGTCTTCAGATGGGTCTGTGTCTCGGCGTTGTTGAGATCTCGCTCCTCACGTGCGCCGGTCGCCTTCCTGTCGACGATCTCCCGCTTGCTGAGGAGCGTCTGTTTCAAGCTGGACCACCTGTTCTGGAGACGCCCATACGGACGGTGTGGGCACCGGTCGGCGGGTTATAAGTGCGCTGTCAGGGGGCCGGTGATGGCATCCACGACTTGCGAATAGCGAGGGATGACTCAGCCTGTGGCCTATCTCACCAGAGCCGAAGGATTATCCACAGCGCACGCGAGCCAGCGGTCGGGGGAGACGGATGTTCTTGACAGGGATAGCTGGCATGAACCGAGTTATGGAGAGGGATGCGCAGCCGCCCTACCTGACCCTGCTGACCGGACCGCCGGGTTCGATGAAGACCAGTTATGCCCTCAGCCTGCTGGCCAACCACCTGCGCTCGCAGGGAGGTTTCGGTCTGTACTGCACGGTCGAGGAGACGGTCGATTCTCTGATGCGCACAGCCCACTCGCTCGGCCTGCAACTGCCATCGAACCTTCAGTTGACCGACTTCACTGAATTGCGCAAGGAGAACCAGTCGATGGACTACCTCAAGTTCACCCGTCGGATGATCGAGCACTTCAAGCGAGAGCGAGGCGATCAGTTCAGCGTCTTCGTGCTCGATTCGCTCGGGGCCATCTACAGCCTGACGACCGTCGATGAGGAGATGCGGAAGAGGATGTTCAACTTCTTCGACTTCCTGCGTTCCCAAGGTCTCTACATCTTCGTCGTGACCGAACGCCAGACAGACCAGCACGCCGAACTTGAGGGAAACGAGGGCTTTCTGGCCGATGCCATCGTGAACCTCGGAGTCGACTTCAGGAACGGTCAGATAGTTCGCACGCTGCAGGTCGAGAAACTGCGGCACATCCGCCATTCGATGGAGAAGCAGGCGCTGCACGTGGGCCACACAGGCGTCGAGATCATAGGCCCGCTGTTCGATTGAATGGCTCATCAGGGTCGCTACGATCGGACCGAATCCGCCAATGGCTGCCGGGGCGCCGGCCGGACTGGTCAGACGCCGAGCCAGAGTCGCAGCCAGAGGCCGATCAGGTAGGAGATCAGGCTGACCGCCGCCAGGATGCCGGTCATCTCGGCGAATCTGCGCTTGAACGACACCTCCTCGACCACCGAGATGTAGAAGTTGAACAACGCCACGATGATCAGCCCCAAGGTGAAGGTGAGCGCGAGCGCCTGGACATGCGGTGGTTGGCCGAAGCGGACAGGACTGTCCGGTGCCAGCAGGAGATATGGCGTCACCAGTACCAGCACGGTCAACAGATACGACAACCAGGTGAAGAAGCCAGCCCTGAAATGTGATTCCAACTTCTTCTCAGTGCGGCTCGAGAGGAATGCCGAAGCCCCCATCGAGAAGGCTGCGGCGATGCCGGTCACGAGACCGGCCAGCGCGATCAGTCGGAGATCACGGAAGGCGAACGTCAGACCGGCCAGAGCACCAGTCAACTCGACCAGGGCGTCCGACATTCCGAGAACAACGCTGCCGATGTACTTCAAGCGGTCCTCACGCAGCATGCCGACCAGCCTCGCTTCGTGTGCATCCTCCTCCTCGGCCAGTTCATAGAGCCCCAGTTCGCGGTACTGGCTGGCGGCCCGGCTCTCGACCTGTTCCATCCTCTTGACAGCGAATGTGAGACCGAACAGCCGAGCCAGCACGAGATGCATGAGGACCCGCCACCTGATGGCCGACACCACGGCTCCCGTCAGTTCCGCCAGCACCGCCTCGTGGCGCTCCTCGTCAGCCGCTATCTCCTCCAGTATCCTGCGGTTATCGGAATCCTTCCGGTTGGCGGCCAGCCGGTGGTAGACGGCTGCCTCCGTGGCTTCCATCCTCTGCAGACGGATCAAACGTCGCCGCATCGGCTCGTCCATCGTGTCGGGCGAGATTCGCCGCCTCATTAATCCCTGCTGAACGGGGTGGAGTCACAGCCTGAACCAGCGGCCCGGATATCGGACTCAGCGAGGCATCAGAGTGGCGAGGCGGCGAGCCGCGTGTATGGCGGTTGAACGGACGGCACCGTGGCGAGGCGTCCTCTCCATCGCCACCGCGAGGTCATGCGCATCGTCTATCCGGATGACGATCAGGATGCCGTCGCTGCCTATCAGGGTGACCCGCTCCGCCCGGTCTCCTAACTCGACGCTGCCGGCCGTCAACAGCGTCGCGGTCAGGGCGGCGCCGATCTCGGTCGTCTCGATGTCAGCCGGCTCGGCTTCGATTGGCAAGCCGTCGGGGCCGACGATGCAGACCCATCTGACCGACTGCTCGGCCGAGATGTCGGCGATGATCCGGCCCCGCATCACTACTGCCGACGCGAGCAGCCGTTCATCATGCTGCCGTAGAGAGTCGGTGAGTCGTGTCCGGCGAATGCCCGGCTGGGGGCCGATACAGGTCGGCCGATGATGCTTGGATGGTGGGGTGCGACGATGAGAGGGGCGGGGCTCTGTTCGATGAACCGTCAGAATCCGAAGATGATCAGGATCCCTATCCCGATCAGGCCGAACAGCACCGGTCCACCTACCACTGCGGCGGCTATGCCCCAAGCCATCGTTTGGTTCTTCTTCGCGATCTTGACGATCAGCACGATGGCGCCGATCGGACCGATCAGACAGAACAGACCGCCGACGATCTCGGCGATATCAGCCCCAGCGGACTCCGAGTCCTCCTCGATCATGAAATGCCAGCCGTCGGCTGCTGTCGAATCGTCGGGTAGATCGAGCCAGACGGTCTGGTTGCTCGCTTCCCAGCCACCTAGCAGGGTGCGTTCCGTGGTGCCGTTCGGATGTCGTACGATGTGATGGATCTGGCCGCGTGAATAATCATCGTCGTAGTCCTCGTATTCGGACTTATTCGGTGGTTCCGCTTCGTACCGGCCTTTGCCCGTCAAGTCATTCGGCCAGAGGTCGACGTAATGGACATCGTTCCAGTCGACTCCCTCCGTGCTGGCCTCCAAATGGGATTCGTCTGAAGCGCTCGCAACGAGTTCGAACACATGTTCCTGATAGGGATCCGGCCCATCCAACAGTTCTCCGATGTTGGCGAACAGGGCGAAGCCGACTAGCAGAGCGATACCGATGCCGATGCCCTTCATGAACTGCATGGTGCCGCTCTTGTCGTCTGACGATTCACCGCCGGCCAGAGGCGATATCGTGTATGACGAGACCTGACCTGATAGATGGCTGACCGCAGGTTGCTGGGGCGCGTTCGGCGGTATGGGAAAGAGGTCACCGTCATCGATGTCGGCGGATCCGCCGAATACATGTGTCGGGGCCGCGGGATCATGACCCGTCGGGACGACGGCTGAACCGGCGAACACGGTTTCCCCTTGCCCCGGTGGAAGAGGCTTCTCGACGGGAACCTCGTAGGACTGCTCATCGGCGTCGCCCGGCTGACCAGCCTCGCCACCTCCGAACATGACCGGCCGCTCCGGGCAGGCTGTCCTTGAGGATGGCGCCGGCCAGGCGCTGCCCTGAGCGCTATGTCAGACTGATCTCTCTGAATCTTCTCGGCCGGTGTCCTGTCGGTCGGCGGCTGACAGCGAGTGACGGCGAGGACCACCTCGAACCGCGCTCGACCGCCCACGCTTCTTCGGAGTGACTGGTATTCGGCCGGCAATAGGATCGGTCTTGGGCTCATCCTTGGAAAGTGCGGCCAGCCCGCCGCTGGACAGTAACGCGTCGAGATCACCTAGGCTGAGCGAACCGCCGTCCCGCGCCCGGTCCTTGACATCGGACAGGCTAGGCCCGCGGCTGCCGACGGAACCCTTCTCCAGCAGCCGGAGATACGCCTCTAGCCGGCCGCGCTCGCGGCGCATCCGCCGCTGTTCCTTGCGCTGCTGCTTCGACAGAGCATCGATCTGCTCGATCCTCTCGCTCAATCTTCGGACCTCTTTCCAGCCAGCGTCGTCAGCCGACACGTGCGGCACGTCCGCCAGCTTCTCCTCGGCCGCTGACGAGCCCTTCTTCTTCACGGCATCCAGTTGTCTACCGATGTCTCGCATCTCGGCTCGACGATCTATCAGTGTTCGGTGCGCCTCCTCGGCCAGCAGTTTCCGCTCGTGCATCGCCTGATGTTCGAAGAAACGTTTGAACATCTCCCGCTCCATCGAGAATCTGGGAATCTCACGCAGGTCGTTGTGCATCTGCGTCAGTGCCCGGTGCAGGCTGTGCAGTTGCTCGACTATCTGTTCCATCAGAGGGGGCACGCTGCGATTGATCTCATCGCGGACCTTCTGAGCCGCTCGCGACCGTTTGCCGATCTGGCGTATGCGTCCGATCAGTTCGCGTCGCTCCTTGCTGGCTTCGTTCATCGTGCCGAGCGCCTCCCGCATCGGTCCGACTATCTCGACCTGTTGTAGCCGCTCGTCCTTCAGAGATGCGTGCTGCTGGTCCTGAGCCCGAAGGTTCGCCTTGACCTCGCGCAGCATCTCCTCTATCCGGTATTGGTCGAGATCCTCCAGATCCTCGAACAGACCCGGCTTCCGGGACCTGTCGCCCCGGCGACCGCCACCACCCTGCCGATCGCCGGCACGACCTCTGGAACTCCCACTGCCACGGCCACCTCCGCTGCCGCGACCGCCTCGCCGACCACCTCCATCTCGCTCATCGACCGAGGAATCTTCGCTCACTCTTCCTCCTCCTGTCTGGCCAATCTCTCATCGCGTCGCAGAGCGCTGGTCGAGTGGGCGCCTTCGCGGACTCTCGCCGCGTCGGCCAGCAGATCCTCGAACCCCGGTTCCAGTTCGCCGAATCCGTCGATCAGTCGGCGTTCCCAGTACTCGACGGCCTGCTCGGCGCTGCCGAGCATCGACCGAGCCCGATGCAGCTGTCGTTCGGTGTCTATCCGCTCGGTCCGAAGTTCCTTGAAGCGTTCCTGCACCGGCTCGGCCTTCTGCATCGCCTCGATGACGCGCTTGTGCGAGGTGTTGCCGGTCTTGTACAGTCTGTTCATCCTTCGACGCGCATCGACATATGCCGTCATCTCAGGATTGGCGCTCCGACGCTCCTTCAGCCATTCCTCGTTCCCTTCGATCAATTTCTGTCTCTCCTTGAGCATAGACCTCTCTCGGCGATGATCGAGTGCTGTCGTCTCGATCCGCTTGTCGATCTCTTCGAGCTGCTCCATCAGACGGTCCTTCTTCCACTTCGGGTCGAGACTCATCATGCCACCGTCCGCTTCCAGAACTGATGCCGCCACCTCCGCCTCTTCTCGGAGCGCTCTCGCTTCCCCGTGCGCCTCATCCCGCTCCTTGCGGAGATCGGCCACCCGGTGCTGAGCATCGCGGTTAGCCGCGGTCGCCTTCTCGACCATCGGCACGAGCTGGTCGTGAGACTCCTCCAGTCGTTGGATGATCATCGGCAGCAGGTCCTTCAGCAGTTGTCGCCGAACGAGGATGCCTTCGGCGACCTGCTCCGGTGTGAGTGCGAGGATTGCTTCAAGGTCCATACAGCCGCTGACGGCCACCTGAGGGGTTCGGATAAAGGTCACCTAGCCGAGCCGAACGGCAGCAACGCCTATGCCCTCCTCGCATCGGTCTGCCGAGCATGCGTGAGAGGTCGCGTCGCCGGGCTTGCGTGCTCGGCTGCCTGATGGCGTGCTCCCTACTGCTCACGCCGGGAGTAGCCGCCGGTAATGGCGGCGGTCTGATGGTGCTCGAGTCGATCGTCGTTGATGGCAGCGGCGAGGTCGGCGTCGGTGCCATCACTGTGACCCTCGACGTCATCGAAGTGGAGGCCGATGATGCGAACGTGACGCTGCACGGAGAGGTGCTGTCCAGCGCCGGCGCTCCTCTGTCAGAATCGAACCTGTCGATATCACTGAACGCTGGCGAACGCCGAGAGGTGTCGATAGTACTCGCTGCCGTGCCTCCCGGCATCCATCAACTGCGATTGACCCTGCTCGGCGATGTCGCGCTCCCGACGACGATAGGGGCTGAGAACGGCAGTGATCTGGACGAGCGTTTCGTCAGCCGGCTGCTGCCCCTCTCGCTGACCGTCGAATCGTTCGAGGGGTGGGAAGTCACACCGCTGAACGGCTCTACCGGGACTCCTTCCGGCAACAGCAGCGTGCGCGATGGCGACGATGTCAGCCTTCAGGTGGAGGTAGAGAACGAGGGGGATGTCGGCTGGAACGGGTCCTGGGTGGTCGAGGAGTCGGATGGAATCGGAGGTTGGACGCAGGCGTCAGCCGGGGAAGTGGTGGTTCCATCGGATGGTGACGGGCTGATTGAAGCGACACTGGGCCCGGTCTCGGAGGGCGACCTGTTGCTCAGGGTCCGTCTCGTCGGATTGCAGGACGAGGACCTGGCCGACAACCAGCGAACGGGCACCATCACTGTCGGACCACCAGCAATGCCTCGCCCGGTTCTCAGCCTGTCGGCCAACATCACTGGGGTCGAGATGGGCGATTCGGTGGTCGGCGAACTGAACATCTCGAACCTCGGGGATTCGTCTTACGTTGCGGTCTGGGCGTGCGGCTGGCTGGACGGAGTGACCGTAGCGGGGGCGAGCGGTGAGGTGAACCTCTCGGCCGGACAGTCCGTGCAGCTCGCGATCGCCTTCGAAGCCAGACCGGGAACCCTCCGCTGCGCCGCCGCCGACACTGGCGTGCAAGCCAATTCAGTTCTGCAGACCGACCTCTCCGTGGACATCCCCTCGGCCTCGTTCACCATTGCCGGCAGCGCCGGTCTGGCTCTGACCGGGTTGCCGGCCCATGTCGGCGACACGATGGTCGCCAGCGTTCTCGTGCACAATGCCGGTGACATCTCCGGTGATGCAGTGCTGAGCCTGA
>CAUZSY010000074.1:0-7425 GCA_963582725.1 Candidatus Thalassarchaeaceae archaeon | reverse complement strand
GTGAAACCGTAGTTCATGTAGTTCAGTTCGCCCCACGCCTTCGTCTTCGCCAGACGCTGGTACCACAACCGCCACATGCCATCTCCCATCCTCGCTGGAAGAATATGGTGCATCGTCGCAAAGATGCGTGCTGGAATGCCGAGTCGCAATTTTCACACCCCGTTCTGCGGACCCACCACAAGCACATTTTGATTTGCATGCCACTCTCAGAAAATAGGAGTCACATTTCCTCCGTCAGTCATGGAGGAGCGGGGGGTGCGGACTCCTGTGGATCCGAACCCCACGAACCCCAGAGCATCCCCCGATTACGGAGGAAACCCTTTGAGGCGTCTCAGGACGCGGGCTGAAATCTCAGATATACTCCATCTGTCGTGGAGGAAAATTGATTGAGGAGAACAGGGGTGGTGACACTATGCCTGCGGCAACATCACCAGATCCGCTTGATCACGATGAGACAGCCACCCACATCGATGATCTGGAGCAGCGGGTGCAGGATATCGAACGCAGGATCAATGTAATGGGCATTCTTGTGAAATTTGGTTGGCGACATGTTCCCTTCTTCCTTGCATTTCTCGCTGGCGTAACTTACATTGTGTACTTCCTATCCAAGAATTGGTCTCAACTGTTCTAATTGATGTTGAGTGAATCTGGGCCAAGTCCGGGAGTGTGGACCCTTGTGGGTCTGAACCCGAGAATACTAGGGTTTGGTGGACCGGGCGAGATTTGAACTCGCGGCCTCTTCCATGCCAAGGAAGCGATCTTCCAGCTGATCTACCGGCCCTTCCGCGCCGGCCACCTGCCCCGCCGATTTAAGGCTGCTCGCTCACCCTTAGGCACTATGGCGGACGAGGCTGACGAGGCAGCGCCGGGCGCCGGCCGACCGACATCGATGCGTGCTGTGCGGGTCGAGGCTGAGACACCGGATCGAGAGCCACCTGGGGCGGAACCGTGGTTGGAGCGGATCAGGCAGGTCGTGGAAGAGCGCGACCTGTCAGCCGAGACGCCGTTCCTCAAGACTCTGGAGAAGTTCCTCACGGTCACCTGGTCGGAGAGCGGCGACGACCGACTCGGCCACACGCGATTCGAGATGAGCCACGCGGACATCGAACGAAGACGCAGACTCAGCATGCCACCAGGCCCCGTCACCGTCCATCTCCACCCGGTTCTCGCCGATGACGACGGTCTGCTCGCCCACACATACGTGCACGAGTTGCTGCACGCGGCCGGGATGACCGAGCACGACGCGCTGCACGACGAACTGGTGCGCCAGTTGGCACCGATGCCGACGCTGGCGGAAAGTCCTCTGCTGCAGCGCCTGCGCGGCGCCGTGCTGGCCGAGCAGGAGATCACCGCTTGGGACTGCGAGCACTGCGGGTTCAGTTGGCAGAGGGGGACCGTCCGGCCGCCGCTGCGCTGTCCGAAGTGTGCCCGGCGCTTCCGCTGACGCCCCTGCATATTCCGAAGGTTCTCGATGCCGCGATGCGGGCCGGCAGGGGTGGAGGCTTCATGACGGGTGCGCGCGCCGGACGGCTCGGGCGCGTGGTGTAGCTTGGATATCATCTCGGACTTCTAATCCGAGGACTCGGGTTCGAATCCTGGCGCGCTCACTTGTATTCTCATCGCCTCATCGTAGTCGAAGTGGGTTGATGAAAGGTCGATCAATCGTAGGGCCCGGGTCTCCGGGTTCGGCGGACTGAGTCGCAGCGCTCATATACGCGTCCTCGGTCGCATCGCCCTGTGAAGCGCGGTTCCCGAGCCTGGAAGAAGGCCGGAAAACAGAGGTGGAAGTGGCGCAAGAAGAAACTCCGACGCCGCAAGCGCGCTCGTCGCCAAGCCCGCCAATGATCGTCCCTCGGTAACAGGCTCGTCTGTTCGTCAAGATCAGAATCGCCGCCTTTCGGGTTCGGTTTCACTCAGATGAGGTGACTTCTCATGGGAGTTCAGAGGACTCCCGCACCGCTCGTTTGAAATATCGACGGCGACTGGCTCGGTCACCTTGGGGAGTATAGTATAACTTGGCAGTACCGCGGGCTCCAGTTGCACGGGAATGACGACGAGTGGGTATGCTGATGTCGATGAAGAACGACTGGAGCGCCGACCCGTCGCAACCCGAGAGCGCGGACAGCCATCCGCGCGAGTAGAAGATACCCGCTGATCTGGGTTCAAATCCCAGTGCTCCCACTTTCAATTCCCATCGATGCTGAACCATCAGAAAGGCTGGCCTGCTGGATGGGGCGAAGGCGCACCGAATCTGCCCTTCGGGTCAGGGCCGAACTGATCGTGGCCGGGGGTGCCATCGGCGAACACCAGCCAGAGGAAGAATCCGAGCGAGATGAAACCGCCGACGAGCGGGATCATGCCAACGAGAATGCCGATCAGCACCCAGGTGCCCGGTTTCTCCAGATCGTGCAGTCGCTTGATCTGGGTCGCCAGACCGATCCACAGAGCAGGTATCGCGAGCAGACAGAGTGCCCCTCATGAACCGAGGGCCATCCCGAACATCGCCTCTTCATCGGGATTCGGCTCGATGCACCTAGTCGCTGGAACTGCCGAACATCTTGATCAGAACGCCAGAGGCGATTCCCGTTATCGCACCGACCACTGTGAGCCAGACGCTCATCCCGGCCGACGCATCTCCACCATCAGGCAGCATCTGGGACCAGACCAGCACGGCCAGTCCGACGATGACACCAGCGAAGATGCCGGCAAACATGCCGAACTTCTGCGTGTCGACGGGGAGGACGCTCATGCCGAGCTTGTTGAATGCGATCAGGACGGTGGCGATGAGCGCCGCGATTGTGCCGACCCAGAGGATCATCCCACCTGTGCTTCCCGCAGATGCCATTTCGCCGACCTGATTGCAGTCGGCGGTCGAGTTCGCCAGCATCGCCTCGGTTGCCCCAGCAGCCGATGCGGCTGCGAGAGCGCTCGTGCATGACGCGTGCGAATCGCTGTAGGATGTGGTCAGGGTCGTACCATCACATGTCGTACCATTGGCAGGATCATTTGCTTCGGTACACATGTCGGCGGTCCAATCGACCTCGATCAAAGTCATAGTCGATGGATTCAACGCGGCTATCTTCACAGGCGTGACACTGAGGCTGTCCAGGGATGAGGTGGGACTCGCATCCACCAAGTCCTCGGCGATGGTTTTCTCCATAGTCAGCCATGAGCCGCCGAACTGACCCGCAACGGAGAGTATCAGAGTCAGAGCGATGCAGGCTACGGCTACCCATCCCAGAGGGCTACCGCCTCCGCCCGCCGCGGGCGGGGCTGTCGTCGCGGTCGCGGGCATACCACCCATCAGAGGGGCGGCAGCGCCCATGCCGCCGCCCATCTCGGGGGCGGCCGTCATCGGGTCTGCTGCGACCGGCGCGGCAGCCATGGCTGGGGCAGCGGCCATCGGCGCGGCCGCGACCGGCGCGGCACCGGCAGCCTGGAAGTCGGGGAAGTGCTGTTGTGTGTAGCCGAGGGCCGCATCGGGTGCGTGGCCCTGTCCAATCAGTCCGTCGTAGTATTCCTGTGCACCGCTCATCTAGTGTATCTCCGACCCGCCGACGCGCACCCCCACCGCATCAATGCTCCGCCGCTGCGCGATGCCATCAGAAAGGCTGACCGACGACAGTGACCGGAGGCGCACCGAATCTGCCCTTCGGGTCAGGGCCGAACTGATTGTGACCCGGGGTGCCATCTGCGAAAACCAGCCAGAGGAAGAAGCCGAGCGAGATGAAACCGCCGAGGAACGGGATCATGCCACCGAGAATGCCGATCAGCACCCAGGTGCCGGGTTTCTCCAGATCGTGCAGTCGCTTGATCTGAGTCGCCAGACTGATCCACAGAGCAGGTATCGCGAGCAGACACAGTGCTCCTCCTGAACCGAGGCCGAGGGCCATTCCGAACATCGCATCTTCATCGGGATTCGCCTCCATACCCATGATGGAGATGAAGAATACCGCTACAGCCGCCACGATTACGAACCACGCGACCATCGAGATGAGTCCGAAGTGGAGTCGCCGCATCCTGCCTTCGAATGAGAACAGCGCTTCTTTGAAGTTGAATGGGATCACCTGGCCGACGACCAGTCCACCTTGGGTCATGACGCCATACGGGCTCTGGGTCGCACCCGCCTGCATCGGGATTCCGACGACCTGAGCATCAGTTGCCGTTGCTGGAGGGACGAATCCAGCGGTCGTCATCGTGGCTGTCGAGACGACGCCGGCCATCTGATCTGGCTCGGCAGCAGTGGCTGAAGAGAACGAAAGGTCTCTCGATTTCGGTTGGTTCTGGGGCAGTGTCGGCGCTTGTCCGATCTGGATGCCGGGGAAGTTCTGTTGCGTGTGGTGCAGCGCTGTCTCGGGTGTGTGCCCCTGTGCGAGCAGCGCGTCGTGGTACTCCTCCGCGCTGACCATTCGATTCCTCCTCGAGTTGTGGCATCAGACGGACGATTATCAACCCCGCACCAGACCCGGAAGGCCGATGAAACGTAATCATCCGATTTCATTCCATCAGGTGGCTCGAACTCGGCCGCCCTCAGTCACTTGAGATGTGGTTGGGCAACGGCAGGGCAGGTCGGTCATACTGCCACGAAGGGCAGGTGCTTCCGCTCTGACTCACGCCTTCGGGTCGGCGCCGTACTGGTTCGGCCCTTCTGTGCCGGCTAGGATTCCGAGCATGACCAAGAGGATCAGTCCGCCGATCAATGGACGGTCAGCCGAGCGGGTCAGCGCCGTACTGGTTCGAGCCTTGGGTGCCCTTCGGGAAACCGCATGTCGCTAGCAGCACGATGGCTACGATTGAGGCGCCGTTATTCAGAGCCGGCATGTAGATGGCGCCGATCTGCAGGAGCCATACAGAGGCGCCGATGATGATTCCAGCGATTCCCGCCTTGTCACGGTCCTGGAAGCGCTTGGCGTGCAGTGCGACCTGCATGTAGAGGAAGGGCAGACCGGCCAGCATGCCGACGAGTGCGATGATCTCGAGGTCGGTCACCGCCCCGCTCAGGGTCAGCGCGGCGAGCGCGCCGAAGACGACGCCGAACTGAACCAAGCCGATGAGGATGCCCCAGAGCCACCAACGCTGTCGGTTGATCCGACCGTCGAATTTGAACAGCAGTTGAGTCATATTCATCTCGTACTGCGCACCAGCGGCGCCCCCGCCGAACGGTGACGCGGTCGCGACAGCCGACACCGCACCGCTCATCAGAGGTGCGGCAGCGCCCATGCCGCCGCCCATCACGGGCGCAGCGCCCATGCCGCCGCCCATCACAGGGGCAGCAGCCATCGGAGCGGCCGCGACCGGCGCGGCGCCGGCAGCCTGGAAGTCGGGGAATTGCTGTTGTGTATATCCAAGGGCCAAATCGGGGGCGTGGCCCTGTCCAATCAGTCCGTCGTAGTATTCCTGTGCACCGCTCATCTAGTGTATCTCCGACCCGCCGACGCGCACCCTCACCGCATCAATGCTCCGCCGCCTACATACCATATATTCGGCGGTCCGAGAGCATATCCGGACACTCTTACCTACCGCTCCGCGCTTCGCTGAGATCGCCCCTGACAGGCTGCTTGTCGCAGCGTCGGATTGATGCGTGACAGCCGTCCCTCCGAAGACCGATGAGCCGGTCGCGCGCCGCACCCGTACTGCTGGCAGTGCTGATGCTGATGCCGATCACCGGCTCGCTCGGCTCCTCCGATGCCTCGACCGATCGGGTCACCGAGTTCTCGTTCTCCCGGCTGGCGGACGGTGGCGACGGTCAGTTGATCACCGACGGCTGGAGCACGGTCGTGCCGGTGCAGACCGCACCGACATTCAACGACCTGCCGTGGTGGCAGCGGACCGCGCTGGACTCGGACCGCGATGGCATGCACGACTCGCTCGCCGGTGTCAACGGAATAGTCTGGATAGGTCTCTCGTACGGTCGCGAAGTGACGCCGTCGGACATCGCCGCCATCGCAGCGCTCGGCCTTTCGGTCGAGGTCGAGGTGCCGGCGGTCGACGCCGTCCTGCTCGGCGCCGTCGATGCGTCGCGCCTGCCCTATCTGAGGGCTCTCGACGGCGTCGTCATGGTCGAGAGGTATGGCGAAGTGGTGTTCTACGGCGATGTCCAGACCCAGGCCGTCAAGGCGCGCCCTTCAGCCGTCTATCCGAACGGCGCCTGGAACCTGAGCGTCTCGGGCGCCGGCGTCAACATCGCGTTGACCGACACCGGCGTCGACGACGAACACCCCGGACTGACCGGCAAGTTCGTCGCCGGCTACGACGCCGTATGCTACGTCCACACCGACCCGGCCTGCATCCTGTCAGGCGGCCGGGTCGATGACGGCTCGTTCAACCCCGATGACGGCAATCAGCACGGCACGGCGTGCATGGGCATGGCGTCAGCCACCGGGCTGGAGGCGGACGGCTCGCAGTCGGAGTACTACGGCGCTGCACCTAATGCATCCCTGATCGATGTCAGGATCGGCACCGACGTGGGCGCAGGGCCGTTCGAGAACTACTTCCTCGTGCAGGAGTTCTACGAGTCGGCGATGAACGGCATCCAGTGGATCATCGACAACCACGACACAGAATGGACCGGCGCCGCGGAGGAGAACAGCGGCATCGACATCATCTCCCTGTCGTGGGGCATAACCAGCCACGAGAGCGGCGGCAGCGACGGCGAGGACATGCATTCGCGCATCCTCGACGAAGCGGCCGAAGCGGGCGTCACCAACTCGGTCGCAGCCGGCAATGACGGTCCGGACAACGACGGCCTGTCCGGCATGGGCTCTTCCTCTCTGTCGGTGACCGTCGGTGCGACCGACGATGCCAACACCGTCGATCGAGGCGACGACACGGTCGCCGGCTACTCGAGCCGCGGACCGCGCCGCGACAACGGTGACGGCAATCCTTTGAACGAGTTGAAGCCGGAGATCAGCGCGCCCGGCTCGAACATCATCCAAGCCGAGGGCTGCGTGACCAGCGGCGCCTGCAGCAACTTCCTCGGCGGCGATGCCGCCTCCAACACCTACACCGGTCGCGGCTCGGGCACCTCGTACGCGACGCCTTCCGTGTCGGGCGTCATCGCGCTGGTCATCGAGGCGAATCCCGACCTCGATCCGATTCAGATAAAGGAGGTGCTGAAGCAGACCGCCGAGCGCCGTGGCGAGCCTTCCGCGCCCGAGGTCGACCCGTACTGGAATCGCGACTTCGGATGGGGCATCATCGATGCTCGCGCCGCCGTCGAGCTGGCGCTGCACCTGAACGCGACCGGCCAGAGCGACGCGTTCCTGCCGACGCTGCAGAACCACCTGCTGAACGCGACCGGAACGAACGGCACCGGTGAGACCATCCTCATCGAGGGTCATGCCTGGTCGCAGGAGTCGACCATCGAGCGAGTCGAGTACCGGGTAGATGCTGGTCCATGGACCGAGGCGACATACAACGACAGCA
>CAUZSY010000073.1:0-7448 GCA_963582725.1 Candidatus Thalassarchaeaceae archaeon | reverse complement strand
GCGAGTCCGTGGTCCGGCCTGCTGGTGGCTGACGAGGTGGGTCTCGGCAAGACGGTCTCAGCCATCATCGCGTTGCGGACCCTGCACGCGCGCGGCGAGACGGGCGGCGTCCTGATCGCCGTGCCCGGTGCGCTGGTCGACAAGTGGAGCGCCGAGTTGTCGCACCGGGCCGACCTGACAGCGGAGGTCGCTCGCAGTGGCGCGGCGCTGTTCGAGATGCTCGATCGCATCGACGCGGGCGAGCCGCGCTGCGTCATCACCAGCCACGGCATCCTGCGCCGCGCTGACAATCTCAGGCGGCTGGCAGATCGCTGTCCCGACCTGATGCTGACCGTCGTCGACGAGGCGCATCACTGTCGCAATCCGAGGAGCCGACTGCACGACGCGGTGCAGCTGCTGGCGCTGCGGTCGCGGCGGACGCTGCTGCTGACCGCGACGCCGGTCAATCTCGGCAGCGACGACCTGTGGGTGCAACTGTCATTGCTGGCGCCGGACCGCTGGCCCGACTTCGAGTCGTTCCGCCAGACGATGCGGCCGACCGGTGGCCTGAACCGCGCCCTCGAAGCGGTGTCGCGCGACCCGCCCGACGTCGTGGCGCTGCGTCAGGAGGTGTTCCAACTGGTGCGCGCGTCGGCGCTGGCCGACGATCCGCGGCTGCAGCGCGTCAGCGCGCTGCTCGCCGCCACTGGCGCGCAGGCCGGTCTGGCCGGCCTTGCTGGAGCCGCCGGGGTGGACGAGAGAGAGCCGATTCAGGAGGTGAATGATGCTGGCGCAGCGAACGTGCCCGGTCTGGTGACCCGCGCGGCGGCGGCCGAGGCGGAGCCGCTGAGCGAGGCGGTGCGGGGCGAGGTAGCCGACCTGCTGAGGAGCGCTCGGCCGCTGAACGACCTGATGGTCCGGACCCGGCGGCGCGACCTCGACATGCCGCTGGCGAAGCGGGTGCCGGTCATCCTGAACGTCCGCCTGACCAAGGCGGAATGGCGGCTTTACGGCGCCGCGAGGCGGTGGTCGGCGACGCTGGTACGGATGCGGACCGATGGCGAGCGCACCTTCGACTGGGCCGCCATAATGCCCGAGAGGATGGCCTCCTCTTGCCTGCCGGCCTATGCGTCGCACGTGCTGGAGCGGATGCGTGAAGCGGCTCGCGACATCATCGAGACCGATGACATCGATGTGCCCGGCAACGACCTCTGCCGGGCCGAGTTGAGACTGTTGCGCCGGCTCGGCGACTACGACGGGCTGGTCGAAGCGGCCGACGCGCTCGGTGAATGCGACACCAAGTACGAAGCGCTCAGGGCATGGCTGACCGGTGAGCGGGAGCAGCCAGCGGGGCTGGACGGAGGGGTGCTGCTGTTCAGTCAGTTCCACGGCACGCTGAATCATCTGCAGACTGGTCTGGAGCGAGACGGCTTCCACTGCGAGGTGCTGACCGGGCGAACGCCGCAGCGACGGCGCGGCGAGATCCGGGACCGGTTCCGCCGAGGCGATTTCGAGATCCTGCTGTCGAGCGAGGTCGGCAGCGAAGGGCTCGACCAGCAGCACTGTCACCGGCTGGTCAACTACGACCTGCCGTGGAATCCGATGCGACTCGAACAGCGCATCGGCCGCATCGATCGGTTCGGTCAGCAGGCCGAGTGGATATCGGTCGTCAACCTCTGCGTGCAGGGCACCATCGATGCGGCGATCCTCGGCCGGCTGCTGCGCAGGATTCGCATCTTCGAGGAGTCGCTCGGCATGATCGACCCGATTCTCGGCCGTGCTGTGCGGCTGCTGGCGCAGCGCGAGATGCAGCGCGAGGCCGAACGGCCGCTAGGCGAAGCGGGACACGAACAGATCGGCGTCGAGGAGATGGCCGAGGATGATGACGACGAACTGGCTGAGATTCTACAGCACCGGGGCGAATGGATGCGCGAGCGGGCGCTGGAGGAGCGACGCTGGCTCGGTCCGGACCCCGGCATCTCAGCCCTCAGAAAGAGGTCAATCCGACAGCGTCTCGACCTCCCGGTCGAAGGCTACACCGCTTGGCTCGTCGATCGCATCGGGGAAGCCGGTGGTCAGATGCACGAGACCGGCGAGGGGCGTTGGATGCTGTCGCTGCCGGCCGACTGCACGGCTGAACTGGTCGCTGCATCGAACGACCCGATACGCATCGATGCCGACCAGACTGACTGGCCCGATTTCATCCAACGGCTCGACGCATCACCGCCACCGCACTGGTTCGAGGTCGCCATTCACCGCGAGGCCGCACGCCAGCGACCCGATGTCATACACCTGGCGCCGTGGCATCCGATCGTCCGCTGGCTCGTCGAGCGGCGAATCGCGCCGCCGTTCGCCGAGACGGCGGCCCGCGACGCGGTCGTGCTGCGGATGCGACGACCGGCCGCTGCACCTCGTGAAGCGGCCTGGCTGGCGGCCCTCGAATGGCGCAGCAGCGGTCTCTCAGAGGTCAAGGTGCGCCGCTGGATGCTGCTCGATGATGACCTCGCGCCGATCGACAGACAGCCGGCGACGCCGCAGAACTGGCTGCATGGCGACCTCCTAGAGGATGCGCTCGATGACGGCGAGATGATCGCACTGGATGCTGCGATGCTCTCGGTCCGAGACGTTCTGCTCGAGCGCGAGCGCTGGGGGCTCGCACCGATGCTGGCCGAGTTGCGCAACAGCTCGGAGCTCGCCTGGGCCGCTCGAATCGACCGCGAACTCGAACAGATGCGGGTCGCCGACCAGCGGGCTCGCTTCGAGGGGCGCGAGACCGACCCGCGCTGGCTGACGATGAAGCAGGGTCTGGTGCGCCGGCTGCGAGCCGGTCTCGCCGACCGGCTCGGAGTCATCGACTGCATCGCAGAAGAGTATGACGCGGGCCTCGCCGCGCCGCTGCTCGTCCGCCTCGTCTGACATGGGAAAACAGGTCAGGACCGTCGTCGGTGAGGTTGGTCGGGGCGCTCGGAGGGGGTGGGATCGATGCTCGGACGCTCATTGGTGCCCTTCCGACGGGCAGGCCGTCATGGACTCAGAACCCAGATGGCCAGACGACTCGGCAGGATGGGGTATGGCGGCTCGTCGACGGGGGCGTCATGGATTCGCCGCCAGTCCGAATCTCTCATCCAGCTGGTGCAGGTGGTTGGAACTCGACAACACGATTCTTGGATGACCTCGCAAGCCCGCCACCGACGACGAGCAGAATGACTCCAAGGCAGAGAGTCATGATTCCACCACAGAGCTGGGCGGTCCATTCATCGGCCAGCGATTGACTGCCGGCTTCTCCGTTTGGGACGATCAACACCTCACCTGTCGTGTTGAAGGTGATGATGCAGGGGCAGCGGTCGGAGCCGAATTCAGCGATGACCACCCACTCGGACTGACAATCCTCGTCCTTTTGGTGATTCGGCGCTGAGCAATACGTATGCATCCAAAGCAGCTCTGTTCCACTCTCATCCACGACAGTGAGGTTCTCAACGATGTACCCTCGTCGGGCGAACAGTGCGTAATCGCGCGATTCCGCCTCATTATGGAGGAAAGGAAGGGTCGTCTGGTTCGCAGCATAGGCTCGCCACACGGCCTTCTCTTCGGGGTCGATGTACACGTGCCCGGCGGAAGGGCCTGCCATCACCAGCATCACCGCGCCAGCTAGCAGGATCACTGCGCCGATCGCGAATGTGGTGAGGGCTGCTCTCTGCATGAACCAGTGATTCGGAATGGATACTTCAAATTTGATGCGGTTTCGATGCCCTCCAAACCATCTCGGCAATGCATGTCATCGAGACGGACGGTTGTTGTGGCTACGGATGAAGGCGGTTAGGACTCCTCGCATCGAAGACAACAGGAGAGGGTCAATCGGAGCTCGCTCGGTGAATGGCGTCGGGCGGCGGTGGGTCCTCGGCATCTATGAGGGGCAGCAGTTCGGCGACATGGGCGTTCAGCATCTCGACGGTGCGTCCCTCCGGTTTCAGCGCGATGGAGAGCCTCCGTCGCAGTTCGCCGTCGACCATGACATCGAGGCTCTGCAATCGCTTCGACAGACTTCGCTGCAACCTACCACCAGTCCGGTCCCAGTCCATCAGCAAGATGATTGACGCGGCACCGTCCACCGAGTTGCGAGTGCCGTACAAATCGTTCAGATGCGCGACGAGTCGGCCGGTGTCCCAACCTCGATTGACAACTTCGATGGGTCCGGTGAAGGCTAGCGCGACCAGCGCTGCCTCGTCCCGCCTGCCCTCGACGAGGATCGGACAGCCACAGCCCGCTTCGCCGACGGGTCTGTTCCGAACCCTCGCCTCGGCCAGCGCTCGCGCCGCCTTCTCGAATCGAGCCGGACGGTCGGAGGGTCCGGTCGGCACAGAGGCCGCTCCGCTGCCCCGCGGCGGCTCTGCTCCGTCGGTCATGCATCCTCCGTCGCGGCTCTGAGCAGGGCCAGTGCCTCATCGAACTCGATGCCCTCTAGGCGGAGGCGCTTTCGCCGGTCCTTGGCGCCGCTCTCGATCCGCACTGCAGAGCCCTCCAGCCCGAGCAGCCGAGCGATGACATCGATGAGAGCTGCGTTCGCGTCGCCGTCCCGAGCCGGCGCGCTGACCGCGACTCGCAGCCTACCTCGCCACTCGTCGACCGGACCGACGTTGACAGCGCTGGCGCCGGGCTGCACATGCACGAGCAAGCAGAGCGAGCCGTCGGGCGATTCTTCGAGGCAGCGCTCGACCACGGGCATCCCACCGCAACGGACGGCGGAGGGAGTCCATCAAGTCCGCGCTGCTGAAACGTCTCGTATCCGGTGGTCGGATGAGGCGCTGGGGGAAGGGGCGAGGAGGACGTCGGCCGGCTGTGTTGGAAATTGGTTGAACATGTTCTGGACAGTCGGCCGTTCATGTCCATCCGCCAACGCTTATCAACAGACGGCGACCCCCCGCGGCTGGGTTCATCGATGACTGTGTCGAGCGTTCTCTTCTGGGACCTCTGGGGCAAATTCGTGTGGTGGTCAGCGCTGGTCGCTGTCATCGTCTTCGGTTGGATGTTGCATCACACGCTGTTCTATCGTTCGAAGGATGGCGAGAAGTTGCCGAATCCGGACCGCATCGAGGTAGGGGTGTTCCCGAAGGATTACCACAACGCCCGTCTGGAAGCCGTCTGGACGCTGCTGCCTCTGCTGGTCATCCTCTGGTTGACCTACATCGCATGGGCGCCGCTGAACGCGGTCTGGGCGCCGCACGGCCACGCTGACGTCGATGATGACTGGAAGGTGTACGGTTCCGAATGCACCGACGGTCAGGGCTCGTACTTCGATGTCGAAAACAGTACCGCGAACTGCTACCACGTCTTCAAGACGACAGGCTACCAGTGGTACTGGGAGTTCGACTGTCTCGAACTGAATGAATCGCTCTGCTCGACGAGCTTCACCAACATAGCGATCAACGAGACGACGACCCAGATGAAGCCGGTCCTGACGCTGAAGGCGTACGAGGTCTATCTGGTCGAGATGACCTCTGAAGCGCGTGATGCGGAGTCACCCGGAGTGACGCACGCACCCTGGTTCATCAGCATGGGCGTCAAGGAGGATGTCCAACCCGGCCAGATAACCACGCTGTGGCTTACTCCGACGACTCCCGGCTCGACTCTTATGCTCTGCACCGAGTACTGCGGTCAGGACCACGCGTACATGATCGCTCAGATCGACGTGGTCCCCTGAGGTGATGTCTGATGAGGCGCACGGGCTGGATTATTCGGGCCTTTCTGGTGCTCACCGTCATGGGCTTGGCTCTCTCTTTGGCTCCGAGTGGTGAATCCCTCGACACCGGCATCAACGGAGTCAGCCAGAGTGGCTGCAACTGCCACGGCTCCTCGCCTTCTACCGCGGTTACGCCCACCCTCGGCCTAGCCAACGGCTCGGCTCTGCCAGACACCTACGAGGTCGGTGCGACCTACGATCTGGTCGTCTCTTTCAGCGGCGGCCCGAGCGGTACCGGCGCCGACCCGGCGGCACTCGGCGGATTCAACCTGAGGGTACAGGACTCGGCCGGCGCCGTCACAGGGCTGCTGGCGCCGATGGCCGACGATGTCGCTGTCCAGATAATCAGCGACGAGGCGACACACACCGATGCGGGCAACGACCAGACCTCGTGGAATCTCAGTTGGACCGCGCCCGCGAGTGGCGATGCGACTTTCATCTTGCACACCAATTCGGTCAACGGCAACTCGGCGCCCGGCGACCCGTCGGCCGGCGGTTCCAGCGGCGACGAGTGGAACAAGCTAGAGGTCGCCTCTTCGGGACCCGCCGCGATTGTCGAGGAACTGGAGCCTGCCGACCCGTTCAAGGTGCTCGCCACCCTGATCGCGGTCGCCTCCGTACTGCTAGTCCTGACACTCGCCTACACCTTCTATCGGACCACTCCGGACGCCTTCACATGGGAGTATTTCCAGCCGTGGATAGCCGGCTGGCTGACCAGCACCGACCACAAGAAGATCGGCACGCTCTACTTCATCTCCGGGATGTTCTTCCTCGGCCTCGGTGGCATCATGGCGATGCTCATCAGGATCCAGTTGTCTAGCCCGGGCAACGACTTCATCTCGCGCGACGAGTACAACTCGTTCTTCACGCTGCACGGCACGACGATGATATTCCTCGCCGCGATGCCCATCATCAACGCCTTCGCCAACTGGATAGTACCGCTGCAGATCGGTGCGCCCGACCTGGCGCTGCCTCGGCTGAACGCGATGTCGTTCTGGTTGCAGCCGTTCGCTGCGATGCTGATCTTCACCGGCATCTTCTCCGGCCAGGGGGCCGACACCGGTTGGACCGGTTATGCCCCCTATGTCACGTCGGTGGGTGCTCACACAGGCGTCACTATGTGGGTCGCCGGTCAGCTGCTACTGGTCGCCTCCTCGACCCTGACCGGCATCAACTTCATCCTGACCATCGCGACGATGCGTGCAGAAGGCATGGGCTGGTTCCAGGTGCCGCTGTTCACCTGGTCGATTCTGATCAGTGTGCTGATGCTGTTCCTGTCGATCCCGGCCTTCGGAGTCGGACTCATCCAGGTCTATCTCGACCGGACGATAGGCACCGCGTTCTACACCATCGCGGCCGGAGGCGACCCGCTGCTCTGGAGCCACCTGTTCTGGTACTTCGGCCACCCCGAGGTCTACGTCGTCGTCGTGCCCGCCTTCGGAGTCATCTCGGAGGTGCTTGCGACAAGCGCCCGCCGATCGGTCTTCGGCTACCGCTCGATGGTCTATGCGATGGCCGGAATCGGCGCCGTCTCATTCGTCGTCTACGGCCACCACATGTTCACCTCCGGCATGTCGCCGGCACTCCGGTTCGCCACGATGTTGACGACTATGCTCGTCGCCGTGCCGACCGGCATCAAGATCTTCAACTGGCTGAAGACGATGCACGGCGGCTCGCTGGTCTATCGGACGCACACTCTGTGGGCGCTCGGTTTCCTCATCACCTTCACTCT
>CAUZSY010000072.1:0-7454 GCA_963582725.1 Candidatus Thalassarchaeaceae archaeon | reverse complement strand
AACACCCTGTTCGGCGGCCGTCTGCTCGGTCTGATGGACAAAGCAGCCGGAATAGTCTGCTCGAAGTTCGCGCACCGTGAATTCGTCACCATCTCGATCGACTCGCTCAAGTTCGAGCGCCCGGCTCATCAGGGCGATCTCATCGAGGTCACATCGCAGGTGGTGCACACGAGCAACCACACGGCTGGCTGTCACGTGGTGGCTCGTCGGCTGTCGAAATCCGATTGGCGGCTGCAGGATATCTGTTCAGGGCTGTTCTTCATGGTGGCCATCGATTCGAACATGCGACCTATTCCGATCCCCCAACTCGTACCGACGACCGAGGAGGAGAAGAGACTCTGGCAGCGGGCGGCGGTGGCGAAGGCGCAGATGATCGAGAACCGATCATGAACAGCATCGCCGGATCTAATCGATCCAGTCGCAGATCCTCAGCCAACTCGGTACTGGTCCGATGCGCATCCTCGGTCGGCTGGTGGGCGGGAAAGGTGCTCGCCCGAGATGTCCGGTGTCGTCCGGCGGCTTCTGGAACCTGCTCGGAGAGGCTCGTGGCGGTGATAAACCGTATAAGCAGGACGGGTCGCTCTGACGCGCGGGATGCACTCGGAAGCCGGACCGGCAGGTATTCTCGGAGGGCGAGTCGAGAGCGAGCCAACAGGCTCCTTCAGACTGGCTGGAGTAGAGGGCGGATTCAAGGGAATGGTGACCGGACAGGACATCATTCTGGAGCGTTCTGACGGTCGCGGGGTGCGGATTGCGATCGATGCGGTCAGCAAGGTCAGGCACCACCTGACGCCGAGCGTGCCAAGGGGATTCGCGATTCTCGCGATCTTCGGCATCATAGTATCGTTCAGAGTTCTCGTCGACCCACTCCGGACCGGTGTCATCGCCGCTTCGAGCCTCGTGCTGGTGCTCTGGTTGCTGGCTCGCCGTCCAGTTCTGGTCATCGACACCGACAGCGGCGATCGGCATCGTCTGACCGCGGACGAGCGTTCCCTCCTGAAGACCCGCCTCCTGATATCCCGCATCCGAGATGGCATGAACCTCAGCGAAGCGGTGGTGGGATTGGATGACCTGCTCGACGACACCAGATTCCCGACCATTCGACCGATCGAGGAGGAGGCTGCCGCGCTGGCCGCGGCTTTGCTGGACGAGGGGGATGGCAGCGACCTGGAGAGCGCCCTCGACCGGCTCCGCTTGGCGGGCTCGACCGAGAACGGGATCTCCGGGTCGAACGACAGGTCGGTCGTCAGCGATGTCTACGATGCCGAGATGGTCGACCCGCGCAATGGTCTGTTCGGTGAGATGCACCGGGTCCGTGCGACTCGCGCCCTGGTCGAGCAGCGCGGTGTCCGGGCTGGCACCAATGAGGCCGATGGGATGCGGCAGACTGCCGGCCCCGAGTCCTGGACAGAGGTCCCCCCTGATGATTCACCGGCTGGCTTCGGCAGCGGCGCCGCCGACTTCTTCGGTTCCTCTCTATTCGATGAACCTGCATCCGACGGCTTAGTCGAGCAGCGTCTGGACACGGCCTCATCGCCGTCCGACTCAGGCGACCTGTTCGGCTTCGGAGAGGGTGCGTTCGAGCCGTCCGGGCCTGATGACGCCTCGACGATCGACACCGGTCGCCGCGCGGATTCCTGGGCTGGTACACCTGCCGGTCCACCGAACATGCTGCCAGTCCCAGCCCAACGGCCTCCGTCATCGATGGAGATGATTCGGCGCGCTCAGGAGCCCGGCCCGAATCCCGGCGAATCGATGCTGCCACCGCCCTCGGACTTCGCCGTTCGACAGGAGTGCCTGCCCGGGCTGGTCCAAGCGGCTCGGCAGATGCCTGGTTCGACGGCCGCAGCGAACGACTCGGATCAGAATGATCAGGTCAGCGAACCGGTGGCAGCGGGCTCGATGATGCCGGAGGGATCGCTCGTGAGTTACCCGTCACTGCAGAGAATTGTTGCCAATATGCCACGCACGAGGCGGGTCCGAGTCAGACGGGACAACGCCCTGACGACGCTCGCACGCAATGTCGTGCGCGGCGTCGATAGCCTGACCGGGCGCAATCGATCCGAGATCGATGACTACACCGCCATTTATGGCGACTCTGCGGATGACGGCGGGCGCAGCACCCAGTTCCTCTGGCTGCGTGCCGATCAGGACCATCAGGCCAGTGTCGCTGCCGGCATCGGTTCACTGAGCCGGAATCGTGGTGGTGCAGTTCCCCGAGATCCGTTGAGCGAGATGGTCCGCAGCGTGGCTGCCGACCCCGAGGCACCGCCGAGCAACCTGCCGGCGACGTCTGCAGGCCCGAACGAATTCGTGTCGATGCGGCCGACTCTGACCGGTGATGAAACGGAGGGCAGCATCCCCGGCATCCGCCGGCTCGGCTGAACCGACCGCTCAGAGGCCGATGATCCTGCGGTGGCTGTCGAAGCGGGTTAGGTACGACCTCGGTCGATCCTGTCGAGTGGGTCGTCACAGCGCTGCCACTCGGTGAACGGGGCGAACCGTCTGCCATCGGTGCGGACGTCGTCGCAGCAGATGCTGTACAGCAGTTCCCCGGTCAGCATCAAGCCAGCAGTCGCGGATGCTCCTCAAGATATCGAATCGTTATGTCGCCAGCCAGGAAGTCCGGCTCATCGAGTAATGCTCGGTGCAGCGGCACCACCGTCTCGACGCCGGTGATGACCATCTCATCGAGCACCGATCGCATTCTCGCGATCGCGGATTCACGATCCCGCCCCCACACTATGATCTTGGCCAGCAGAGAATCGAAGCAGTCCGGCATTTCGTAGCCGACGTGGGCGTGTGTATCGATGCGCAAACTCGGCCCACCGGGGAAGTGGCACTCCCAGAGTCGACCCGGGGAGGGGGCGAAGGTGAGTGGATTCTCAGCATTGATCCGGCATTGGATGGCGTGTCCATGGATCTCTATCTCGTCCTGCCTCAGAGGCAGCGACTCGCCGGCAGCGACACGAATCCCCAGTTGCACGAGATCGTGGCCGGTGATCATCTCGGTCACCGTATGTTCGACCTGGACTCTCGGGTTGACCTCCAGGAAGTAGAAGTCGCCGTGCGAATCCCGAAGGAACTCGAAGGTCGCGAGGCCTCGATAACCGACCGCGCGGGCACCCGCACAAACCTTCTCGCCGATTTCTCGCCTCACCTCCTCACTCAACCACGGCCCCTCTTCGAGCAGCTTCTGATGGCGTCGTTGGATGCTGCAGAAGCGCTCGCCGAAATGAATCGCTTCGGAGCCATCCGCCAGCACCTGGAACTCGATGTGCTGGGCGCCCTCGATGTACTTCTCGATGAACACCCGGTCGTCGCCGAAGGCCGATCTGGCGCGCGACTGACAGAGTTTCAGCGCCGATGAGAATTCGGACGCCGCCTGCACCTCCATCATGCCGATGCCGCCGCCGCCGGCTGCCGCCTTGATGATCACCGGATAGCCGATGGTCGCCGCGACCACGGCTGCCTCATCGGCGGTCGACACTGGTCCGTCACTGCCCTCGGCGATGGGCAGCCCGGCCTCCTGCATCGCCCGTCGCGCCTCCATCTTGTCACCGAGCAGTGAGATGACATCGGAGGAAGGACCGATGAAAGTGATGCCTTCAGCCTCCAGTCGGCGGACGAATTCGGCGTTCTCGGCGAGGAATCCATAGCCTGGATGCACCGCATCGACCCGCATCTCCTTCGCCGCGTCGATGACCGCGTCGATGTCGAGGTAGGATGCCAGCGGGTCCGGCCGGAGGATTTCGATCGCGTCATCCGACATCCGGACCGGCAGCGACAGTCGATCCTCGCGACCGTGTATGATGCACGCCTCGACGCCGAGGTCCCTGAGCGCGCGCTGGATGCGCAGCGCGATCTCGCCGCGGTTGGCTATCAGCACCCTCTCGAACACGACCGGTGCTGGACCGAATCGGTTGATGAGTCAATCGGCAGTCAGGTATCGTCGACGATGGTGTGTCTGGGGCTTGTCAGGCATCGAGCGGATGGTTCGGTGCGACGGGGGCCTCCGGGTGAGGTGACGGAGGCGATGCTCGCCACCGGTCGGCTGGGCGGATGGTTCAGTAGACGTCCCGGAGGTAGCGCTTCTGTTCCTTCATCAGGGTCCGTTCGACGAAATGCTTCGCGTCATCATCGCTCATCGATCCGTGTTCGGCGCAGATCCGGATCAGCGTGGCATGCACGTCCCTCGCCATCTTGTTCTTGTCGCCGCAGACAAAGAAGTGGGCGCCGTTCTCCAACCATTGCCATATCTCAGCGCCGTTCTGCTCCATCAGATGTTGCACATACACCTTCTCAGGCCCCTCTCGAGACCACGCGAGGTCGACTCTGTCGAGGGTGCCGTTCCGCTGCCACGACTCGATCTCATCCTGATAGATGAATTCGTTCGCCTCGGTCCATTCGCCGAAGAACAGCCAGTTCCGGCCGGTCGCCTCTACCTTCTCGCGCTGCTGCAGGAACGCTCTGAAAGGTGCGAGTCCCGTGCCGGGTCCGACCATGATGATGTCCTGAGTTTCATCTTCGGGCAGGATGAACGAACGGGTCGGTGAGACGAACACCCCGACCTCGGTCAGACTGGTCTCGCAGTGGTCGGCGAGGTAACCCGTGGCGAGCCCGGTGCGGTCGCGGCCGTGGTAGTTGTAGCGGATTATCGCGACAGTCAGATGGACGGCACCAGGGTCGTGTTCGGGTGACGAGGCGATCGAATAGAGACGCGGCTTCATCCTGTCGAGACCATCGACGAATTCCTGCGCCGTGATACCGAGATGACCGAAGTCGCCCAGCATGTCGAGGTAATCGCGACTCCAGATGTATTCCTCCATCGCTTCGTCATCGTTGACGAGTCGACCCCAGAGATCGTAAGCCGGGTCGATCGTCTGAGGTAGAGGGGCGAAGCCTTCGGGGAAGTCGTCATCGGCGCCGGACCATTCCCAGTGCATCGACTCGCCGCCACCGACCGCCTGCCGCGACCGCTCGACCAGTCGCATCTCGACCGGTTGGACGAAGTCGGCGAACTTCGCAGCGAGATTGAGGATCGACCGCTTGTTGACTCGATGGATCTCGTAGCGATGGCACAGCGCATCATGCAGGGTGGCTTCGCCGGTCGCGGTCTCGACGACGGTCGAGTCCTCGACACCGAGCGCTTGAATGGTCGCTTCTACCAGTTCGGTCGGACAATGGGGCAGGACGCCGAGAGCATCGCCCGCTTTGTATTCGAGCCCCGAATCCGCCAGACTGAACACAATGTGTCGCGTCTCCTTCTTCGATGCAGGCCCGGTGAGCGCACGATTCTCCACCAATCGGGCTGGAAATGGGTTCTTGCTGTTCCACTCGGCCATACCCATCCCCAGTAAGACGGTCGGGTATCGGTTCGTATTTCAATGGATGGCAGACCGGGGCTGCAGAGCCCTGAATCGACGCATCCGGCCGCCCGCCGATGGGTCACCCCGCCCCTCTCTCACCTGCGATAGAGTCAGGTCGCCGCGACCGGATATACAGCGGATGGGTCAGCCATCGGCTGACGGCCATCTCTGGCGACTCGCGCAGCGGGAACGGTCCCGGCCGCGGCCTCCCAGATGGACCGGGTGAGGGACTGTCACTCGATCTGCACGTCATGCACGGTCACGGAGATGCCCTTGTCCTTGGCCAACGCGATGGTCCGATGCGTCCACTTGCTGTCCTCGCCGACGAAGGCGATCAGATGAGTCGCAGCCTGGACTATCTTCTGGGTCAGTGTGTAGGTCGCCTCGGTCCGTCCGACATCGACCAGTCCCGTTCGAGGCGCCGACCACTCCTCGTGAAACACGAGAATCGGCACCGCGTTGTTGTCAGCCCATCTCTCGGCCAGATAGTCTGCGCCGCTGGCACCGCCGCAGACGATCAGATCTATGTGACCGTGTTCATCGATCCAACCATCGAGATGCTCGTCGAGAAGCGAGTAGTCGTAGAAGTGGCGATGGCCGACGATGGCGAGATTGTTAGGCACCTCGCTCACGGTGAGTCCATCAGCCATGCGGGATTTGAAGTTGTTTGTCTGACCTGCCACCCAGCATGCCGGCGGAGCGGGACCCGACAACGCCGCTCATCGAGGTGCTCGGCACCGGCAATGCCTTCCACCCGCTCGGGCGCATGCACGCGTGCCTGCTGCTCGACGGCTGCATCCTCATCGATGCTCCCCCGACCATCCTGCCGCAACTGTCGCGGGCCGGCCGATCGCCAGCCGACATCGACCACCTTCTGATCAGCCACTGGCACGCCGACCACGTCTTCGGTCTGCCTTTCCTGTTGCTCCATCGCCGCTATATCAGCGATGTGGAAGAGATGTCTCGCATCCGCATCCATCTGCGGCCGGGCGGTCCGGGACGGATGACTGCGCTCTGTGAAACCGGTTTTCCGGGCTCGCTCGGCGAGGTGATCGAAAGCCGTGTCGAGTGGTGCACTGCCGAAGCCTCGGAGCTCGGCGAGTCGGGCTGGAGCCAGCAGCGCTTCCCGGTTCGGCACACTCCCGAGACCGACCCGCATGGCTACCTGCTTAAGCACGAATCGGGGTTGACGCTGCTGCACTGCTGTGATTCCGGGCCGTGTTCGAGTATCAATGAGAGACTGGACGAGGCCGATGCCGTGGTCGTCGACATGGGTGTGCCTGACTTCGTCGAGACCGACCACCACCATCGGCCGGCCGACATCGAACGGCTCTGCCTCAGATACCCGACGAAGATGTTCTTGGTGACCCATTCGTTCGCCATGGACGAAGCGGAGGAGGGCGGCTTCGAGCAGCCCGCGCTGCCCGCCAACGCCGTACAGTTGCGCGATGGCGATCGGTTCCAGTGGTCGGCGGATCGCTGTCTGCTGGAACAACTCGATCGATCAGCCGGCTCGGAGAAGTGAGGATCAGAGGGTTGAGAACGACAGCCCGGAGAAGGCCGGGAACGGCATCTCGGTGGAACTAGGATGGACAGGATTATTACCCGGCTGTGACCGTCATCCGCCTCCCTGTGCAGAGGTGGTCGTCGCGAGGCGGCATCAGAAGCCCCGGCGGGGAGTGAAGAGGAGGCGAGAGGAGTGGCGGGCAACATCTTCGAGGCGGCGCTCGGCCATCGAAGCCTGTTCCTAGAACGGGCCGTCTTCGACCCTCGGCACACACCGCGGAGACTGCCCCACAGGACCCCGCAGATCGAGGCGATGGTGCTCAACCTGGTCGACGCTCTGCGCGGCCACATCCCTTCCAACATGATTCTCTACGGCGCCACCGGTTCCGGCAAGACCGCGGTCTCTCGACATGTGCTCGCGCAACTTCGGGAACAGGCCTCGGAGATAGGCAGGGAGGTACACCCGCACGAGGTCAACTGCAGGCATGTCAACACTCGTTATCGGATCCTTCAGAAACTGGCGTCCAGCCTCGAGAGGAGAGGTGATGCCGCCATCCCGTTCACCGGTTGGCCGGCCGA
>CAUZSY010000071.1:0-7542 GCA_963582725.1 Candidatus Thalassarchaeaceae archaeon | reverse complement strand
GCGACGAAGACGACCCTGGCGCGTCGGCTGCGCAGGTCGATGAAGCGACTCTTCGAACCGGACGGTGTGCTGACCGGCGCCTCGTCCTCGGGTAGCGTGTTGACCAGCCATTGGGCGGGGATGATGAGCAACGACATGTATCTTCCATTCGTCGCATACGCAGCCATCGTCCAGAACAGCCCCATGCCGTAGATCGAGCCCTCGTAGGCCCAGAACGAGGCGTTCAAAACGATGATGACGGTCATCGGGATGAGCAGAGCCACCCAGAGGTGCAGACCGCCTTCAGGAAGGCCACGACCGATGGCGCGCCGGAAGGTACCCAGATGGGGCCACAGGAAGAGTCCGAAGACGCCCCATAATCCGGCGAATATGAGGCTGCTGAACAGCAGCGCCGGCAGCAGCAGCCACGGCCGGCGGATTGATTCCGACATCGACCATCCTGGCGATGGATTCAGCCACGCGTCGAGCATCATCGTGCCACCGAGCAGCATGACGATGACGACGCCTGCGGCGAACCAGTGCTTCTCGACGTAAGCGCGCCAGCGAGGCATCATGTCGAACGGCACGATCCAAACGAGAGCCGCGACCCCAACCATCACGGGCAGGAACGCGCCAGTCCCCTTGGTCGAGCCGAACAGGGCCAGCGCGGCGCCGCAGATCAACCATCTCGTCGGCAGCCGGCCCTCTCGACGCTGTTCGAGTCCAGCCAGCAGCGCGTCACAGGCGAACAGCATCAGCAGCGCCATCAATTCCTCCTGATAGACGTAGGACGCGCCTAGGATGAAGGCGGGGTGGATCGAGACCATCGCGGTCAGGCGGATAGCTGCCTCATCGCCGAATCGGCGCTTGGTTATCCGGTAGGCGAAGATCATCAGCAGCGCCGAGAGGGTCAGGCCGCTGGCGTGCAGCACGAGGCCGCTGCGACCGAATGGCAGGATCCAGAGCATCAGCCAGCCATGCCAGGCGATGTAGCGCAGACCGATCTCCGCGCCGATGCCGTTCGGATCGGAGGCGAGGGGATTCCATGGGTTGCGATTCGGACCCCAGTCGAGAGCGAACACCCCGTGCTGGATGAAGTTCATCACATAGGTCGCGTGAAGATGGGTGTCGACACCGACGTTCGAGACCAGAGAGCCGATCAGCCGCAAGACGATGCCGACGACGATGAGCCGACGCCAGAAGCGCTGGCTGTCGGTCAACCGTAAGCTCAATCGCCCACCTCTACGGCCTCGTTCGGCCGTCCCCTCCTTTTCAAACCCATCCGCGTGTCCGACGACCGGCATGAGCATCGCATCACCGACCAGTCGTCGGTTCACATAGGTTAGCGCACAGTGCCGAGCCGTGCATCACCGCGCCACTGACCTGGCCGGATGCCGCTTACCATCCGACCCGACCGTGGCATCATGCACATCGCTGCGCGGTCCGGGTAAAACTCGTATAGAAGGCATATGCCTCAGGGTCGCGTGAAGCGAGTCATCTACTGCCCTGAATGTGGGTCGGTGTTCAATGAGGAGGCCGGTTTCTGCCCGAAGTGCGATTTCGACGAGGGCGCCGGCGTGACGGAGATTCCACCTCTCGCCGACCTCTGGGACCTCGGCCTGCCCGAGTTGCAGGCGCTGGCTGAGAGTCAGGGCGTCCGAGGCTGGCGCCGACTGAAGCAGAAGAGCCTGATCTGGCAGTTGGACCAGATGCGAATAGGTCAGGTCGCCGAGCAGGCCGAACAGGCCGAGGAAGATGAACGACAACAGAACATCTCCCTCTGCACCGAGCAGTTCATCGCAGCCGTCGATGTCAGGGACGTCGATGCCGCGAGCCAGAGCTATGACGCGCTCTGCGGCCTGACCGACGAGATCCACGAGGACATCATTCTGACTATGCAATGGCTGAAGCTACCGGGCCAGATCGCGGCGGCGCTGACCGTCGAGGACATCCCGCCGCTGGCTTTTCAGATCGAGGATCCCGAGATCCAGCAGGCCGCGCACGCGATGATCGAGATGATCGGCCATCGGGCCGAGGTCGAACGGACGCTCGCTGGCATCGATCACTCATCTCAGATTCCCGAAGAGATGCTCGGTCATCCGGATCCGGTCGTCACCAAGCTCGCGCAGGACCGCCACGAGGTGCTCGCCGGCGCCGAGCGCGCCGATGCCGAGCAGGAGGTGCAGGTGCAGGAGATGAACCGCATCCGGGCCGAGAAGATCGCCGAACTGGACGCGGCGCGCGACATGACGACATTCCCGGGGCTGCTGCTCGAACACGCCGACAGTGAGGTCCGCAGCCATGCCAGGAAGCGCCGGCGAGAACTCAAACACAAGATGGAATTGTTGACCACCATCGAATCTGCTGATGACCTCGACGCGCTCTCCGAGGCGCTCGCGCACGGTGACGATGACGTGCTGCGAGCCGCCGGCACGAAGCGCCGCAGCCTGACGCGGCGGGACAAGCGGGACCTGCTGAAGATGATCGACAACAGCCTGACGGTCGACAACATCCCGGCCGAGGCCTTCGACCATCATGATCAGGAGGTCGTCGATGCCGCTCGTCGGCGCGAAGAGCACTTCTCGCGAGTCGAGCTGACCTTAGATTCGATCTCGCAGATCTATCTCGCAGGACCTCTGGACGAGTTGCTGGAGCACGAGAACGCGAGCGTCCGCGAAGCGGCTCGCCTGCGGCTGCGCATCCTCGATGAGGTGCCGGACAAGCTACGCCATCGCGGCGAGCGGTCGACTCGGTTGGTGAAGATGGTCGATGAACTGGCGGAGCAGTGGGTGGCCGAGGCCGAGGCGAGCCAGAGGGCTCAGCAGGATGCTCAGGGCAAGGCGGACAGCGGCGGCTTCTCGTTGGGCGACATGGTGGATGTCAGTTACATCGGCCAGAGATTCACCGGCACCGTGCAGGGATTCACCGCGGACGGTGAGTTCGTCGAGATCATGAACGCCGACACCTCGATGGTCTGGCCGGTGCCGTTCGACTGCGTCGTGCCTCTCTGAATCGGCACCGGCTCGGCGACTCGGTCGAAATTCGTTCTCGATTCCCACCCGAACTGGGCTGGGCATCGCTAGTCCCGTCGCTTGCGACGAACGACTCTTCTTCTACCCGCCCCTGTCTGATCAGAGCCGGCCTTTCTGGTATCACCACCGCTCGAACTCACCTTTTCTGAGCCTCCTCTTCGGCGGACCGATCTGCGAACCGCCTTCTGTCCGCCGGCCGGTGCAGCCACCGCTTCCGGCTCGGGTCCAACCACGGCGAGCGAGATCTCCATGCCGAGCAGTCGGGCCAGCGCACCCTTCGAATCGGCCTTCCTCTCACTGGACTCCCACCATGATGCCTGCAACGATCTCTGGCGCGCCGGTTTGGCGATCTGTAGTGCTCTCCGTCGTTGTCCAATACGCTCCATGAAGTCGCGCTGCCGGGTACGCTGCAGCCTCTCGACCAGCCACCCAGGCAGACCGATGTCGTAAGTCACGCCTTTGACCCTGACCAGCAGACCGCCGAGCAGCAGGTGGGTGCCGACCGGTAATCCCTGTGGATCGAACCGCACCTTGTTCCGACGCAACCGCTTCTGTAGACTGATCATCGCCGTCTGGTCCCGGTGACTGATGTTCTTCGCCTGACTTCGCTGGATGCGCAGCAGGAAGACATGACCGAGGATCAGCGTCATCGCGGTCAGGAATCCCGGAGTGATGTTCTGCATGCTGAAACCTATACCGACGCCGAGCAGCGCCCAGATCGGCATAAGCAGGAAGTAATGGAAGAAATGTTCTCTCTCGGTGTGACGCAGAGTGGGCTGCAGCCCCCGGTCGATCGCCTGATGCCCGATTACCAGCAGATTGGCGGACAGAGCCTCGTCCTCGCCGCCATCGGCGAACATCGCGGCCACCGGATTGACCGGAGCCGCATCGATCCAATCCCTGCCGCCGACCGCCTCGGTGCGCACCAGTGCCGACTCGATCTCATCATCCGACACATCGTGCCCGAGGATGGCGCCCAGCGCTTGCACGCGCGGGTCCGCCTCGGCGTCCCGCGAAAGACCTCGATAGATGTCGAGGGCGCTGAATCGGTCCTCCGGCATCGCGATGCCATCAATCAGACAGAGCGCGAGGGCGATTCGAGCGCCGATGTGAGCGGCATCGTCCCGGACCGCTGAGACCGCCAGTTCCAGCGCTTCGACGCCGCGACGCTGCATCCGCAGCATCGCGACCGAGGAGAGACGGCTGCGCAGGTCCATCATCTGGTCATCGATGTCCATCGCCTCATCCCAAGCCTCCCAATCGGGCAGTCTCTTCATGACATGCCGGAGATGCACGACCGAGGGGTGATTGGCGTGCTGCCGGCTGAGTTCCTTGCTGACCTGTCCTCGCCACGGGTCGAGGAACTCCGTGAACATCATCAGCACCTCGACATCCTCGTCGAGCTCCTCGGCCGGGATCTCGTACAGAATCCGCTTCGCCGCATCCAGTCTGCGGGTCGCCAGATAAGAGGTGGCGAGGACGAGTCGTGGCTCGATACCTACGCCACCCTGCTGGGCCAGCAGCGAACGCGCCTCCTTGGTGGCTTCCGGCCACAGTCCACGCAGCGCGCGCTCGATCATCCGGGCTCTAGTCTTCTCCATCCGGACGACCGCTTCATCCCCCGCGAGGGCAGCATCCTGGAAGAGCCTCAATCCGTTGATGTCCTCACGTTTCGCGGTTTCGTGAATCATCTTCGTCATCCATTCACCCGCACCCTCCTGAGTGGACGCCTGCCGTCTTTCCTCTGGCGACAGATCGAACTCCATCTCCCGCAGCTGCTTCATGCGAGGCAGGCTGAAGATCCAGGTGATCAGAAAGACCGCCTGACCGACCGCGATGAAGGACCAGGTCGCCATCAGGATCACCGGCTCGGTGAAACCCTTTGCCTCAAGAGTCGAGGCGTACGGCATCAATGAGGAGAACTCCTTGTAGCAGACGAGCACCAGAAGCAGCACCGTGTAGCCGCTGAAGCCGGCGAACGAGAAGTACAGAAGACGCGCCTGAACGCTCTTCTCGGCCCGGATCTCATGCGGCGTTGCCAGCACGAGACCGCCGTAGCCGGCGAACGTCTGACCGCCGATGAACAGGTTACGAATCAGTTCGAAGATGAAGGCGAGACCGACGATCGCGATGTTCAGGGAGAGGAACGCTGCGAGCACGATCGGCACCGCCTTGAGCCATTGGAACCGCTCGATCAGTTCCTGCATGTGCACCGCTTCGGTGAATCCCCAACCGATCAGACCGCCGTAGTTCAGGATGTTCTCCTGCGTCACCTGCGAGGCATCACCGAGCGTCACGTACAGCACCGTCAGAATACCGTTCAGAGCGGTGATGGGCATGGTCGAGAGGAAGAACACGAGGACGATTGAATTGAAGCGACTGATGCGACTCGGCTCGTCCGGATCGATCGGCGTGCTCTGACCGTTATAGGAGCGCCATTTGGCGAGCAGCAGCATGTTCCAGGAGGCGCCGAGGATACGGCCATAGGCGAGCACCGTCGGCGACATGAACAGCAGCGCTGCGTAGACGATCCAGGTGGCGAGGTCATCCGGGTGAGCCCGCCAGCCGTACACCAGCAGCCCGGCGCTCATCAGGACCAGCAGGATCATCTGGGCGAATCGCTTTGTCAGGCGAGCCACTCTGGAGCCACCGATCTGCTGCTCGGTCGACTGCCTAGACAACTGGGCCACCAGCGTCTCCAATGGCGAGTAGAGGACCGGAAGTGCGATCAGGAACAGGATCAGGATGACGGAAAAGAGGTGGAAGGTGCTCGGCAGGATGATCAGTTCGGCGATCAGGATCAGCACGCCAGCCATCGCCATCAGATAGGCGCCGACGCCTACCCAGACACGAGGCAGAGAGAGCAACTCCTTCGCATCCTCTCGATTCTTCGTCAGTCGATGGACCTCGTACAGACCGTCGTCGACCTCGAAGGCGACCTGTAGCGAGGAGAGCGAGGACGGCAGGAGTATTCTCCAGAGCAGCGGCACGACGATCGCGGCGAGCAGGATCGGCAGGAACAGGATCGGATCGAGATCGGTCGAGATCGTCGAGGACTCGGCTGCCACCGTCGGGCTCAGCACTACCCAGACGAGGCAGAGCAGAAGTCCTCCGCGAGTCCTCGTTGCGAGTGATGTGGACACCTTTCATCACCTCCTCGCTGTGCCGAGGGTCGACACGATATGTAGCAATCGCCTGCGCCGGCCTGATGTGCGAATGGTCGTCGGGTTCTTGTGCCTGATGTTGGCTCTCGCGACATGCCAGATGGTTCTCGCATGTCACCTCGGCCACGCCCGAGCGGCCTCGCGGAGGCGCTCGGCATCAGCCTCGTTGAGTTCGGGGACGGTGAGGCCAGCGTCGAATGCATCGTCAGCGAGGTGCATGTCAATCAGGGCGGCACCGCGCACGGGGCGCTGCTCGCGACGATGCTGGACATGGCGCTGGGGGCGGCCCTCATCTCGACTCTGAGAATCGAGGAATGGTGCGCCACCGCGCAACTCGACATCTCGTTCCTCGAGGCGGCCCACCCGGGTCGAATGCTGACCGGCCGGGGCCGGGTCGCGAGGCGAGGTCGGGACATCGCACACCTCGAAGGCGAGGTGGTGGATGACCGGGGCGTCCGAACGGCTACCGCCAAGGGCGTCTGGGCGGTATGGACGAAGCGGCCGTCGAAATTCCCCCTCTCTGCGGACGATGAGTCCTGACCAGACGCCAACCATCGAAGTGTAGCGAAGGTGGCGGAGTCGAGCCACAGCATCTCCAGTGACTGAGCGGGGAGCGGACAGCGCTGGCCTGAGGCGGACGTTCGCCATCCAGAACACCGGTTCTGCACATCAATAGGTTGATGATGGCCCGCACACGAGGCGTCTCCTAGGGGACGAAGCGGTGAAGGACGGCTCGAGCATGTGGTTCTATCTCGGACTCATCCAGTTGTTTCTGGGCTTCAGCGTCGAATCCGCCATCCTGCAGTGGCTGTTCGGCAGCAGCGCCGCCGGCTTCATGTTCCTGGCAGGTTACTTCATGCTGAAGAGGAAAAGCGAGTTGAGCCGCCTCGGCGTCGAATCCTACAACAAGCAGGAGCGCTCGGCGTCGGTACGAGATTCCAACGGTTCGCTCGTCGAGGTGCCTCTGAAATCCGAACAGTTCGGATTCAATCGGATCATGACCACGCTCTGGGTCGGACTGATGATCTTCGGCCTCCTCTGGAAGTTTAAGGGCGGTTGAGGTGGTCCGATGGCGGACCCGATAGATCGAGTCCTTCAGCAACCATCGTACGAGATGCTCGGTGGCTATTACATCCTCTTCCGCCGCTGCTTCTTCCTCGTCTGGATGGTCTTCTTCTTCCTGCTGTCCTACGAACTGCTCTGGCAGAACCTCGTTTTGGCCGCGATCATCACCGGTGGCTCGATAGGTCCGTTCTTCCTCCTTGAACAGAAAATCGCGCTGCACCTGATCTCTTCCCGTGAAGAGACCTGACAGGCGTCACAGTCCGGTCTGACCAGAAGCCAGCCGAACAGGTCTTAGCCGACGG
>CAUZSY010000070.1:0-7567 GCA_963582725.1 Candidatus Thalassarchaeaceae archaeon | reverse complement strand
GAGTGAGGGATGGCTGCCGTCGCTCGAGTAGAGGTCGTAGAACAGGTTGCCTGAGTTCTCCGGCGTCCCTCCACTGGCGAGAACGTCATCATAGATGTGCTTGAAGGCGAGTCCAGCGGGCGCTATCCACACCGAGCGATTAGCTGAGCTCATGTTGTCGCGATAGTCGATGTAGCCATCCTCGAGCCTGTCCTGCATTGTCAGATAGTCAGGATAGATTGCCGAGTTCGTCGAGTCCCCGTCCCGCCTGCCCCAGGTCATCAGCAGGATCGACTCCGCTCCGACATCCTCGGCGAAACCGTCGAGGATCTGCGCGCCAGCAAGGCTGTCCTGCCAGTAGGCTGTGCTGCGATAGAAGCCTGGCACCTGACTCTGGTCCTGCAGCACGACGTAATCCCACTGCGTTCCGCTGTTGAGCGTCGTGTTCCACGCGTGTCCGGAGGTCTGCGCGTTCTGTGCGTGATCATCGAGGGTCATCCCCCCGCCCGTGAGGCTGTCGACACTCGCGCTGAATCCACCGCTGGTCAGCCCATCTTCTGTGAGAGAAGCCAGATTGTTCGCCGAGGTGTAGCTGTTGCCGTACATCAGGATGTCGAACGGTGCTGCTGCTGAAAGGCTGGATGCATCGTCTTCGCTCAACTCACCAGAGAACATCTGCCCATGTGGTGCGGCGAAGAGCAGCAGCACAATGAGCAAGGCCAGCAAGCGAGAGCGCATGCCTTCGGATTCAGAGGGTTCGTGATAACCGATTCGGTGGACTCACAAGCGTCCGGAAAAACCCAGCCTGTGTACGAGCACTCTGACAGGCGATTTTCCTTCTGCTCGAACAGATACCCACCAATGCACGGGATACGATGGATTGGCCGCGCCCGTATGCAGATATGTATGAGCGGCGCACCGGACGAACGCGCAGACGGAGGGAAGCAGACCGATGAGTGTTTCAGCAGCGCCGGAATTGAGTTACTTCGGTAAGATTCGCAGTTTCGGCTGGAACGCTCGGATGTATCTGTTGCACATCTTCGGCATGGACGTCATCCACGGCGCCTGGGAAGTGCTGTTCAACCTCTACCTGCTGCAGATCGGCTTCGACCTGAAGTTCGTCGGCCTGCGACTCGCAGTTCTTGGAATCGCTGCAGCGCTCACCTCGATCCCGGCTGGACGGCTGGCTGACAGGTTGGACCGGAAATGGGGATTCATCATCGGTGATGGTGGTGGCGCTGCTTGCGCGGTTATTCTCATCATGTCGACGGATGGAATGACCATCCTCGCCTTCTCCGCGATCTCCGCCGCCTTCGGCGCGCTGCACCACGTGACCGAGGTGCCGTTCATGGCTGAGAACTCCGAACCGAGGGAGCGCATCCACCTGTTCAGCGTCGGCTCGGGATTCCGCACTCTGGCGGCGATGTTCGGCGCCCTCGTCGCCGGTTTCCTGCCGCGCATGCTGGTCGGAGACGGCATGGATATGGTCGACGCCTATCGCTTCGCGGTGCACGTGGGCATCGGCTGGTGGTTCATCTCGCTGATCCCTGCGGTTCTACTGCGTCGCAATCCGATCATCGAAGAAGATGAAGAAGCGGCGACGGGAGAGGTCAAGAAAGGCGTGTTCGCGGCCATCAGGACTCCCCAGACGGTGTTCCGCTTCGTAGCGATATCCGCCATCCTGGGGTTGGGTGCTGGCTTCGTGCTGCGGCTGGCGAACGTCTTCTTCCTGCAAGACGCCCACGCGCAAGAGCACGAGATCGGCGCTGTGTTCGCGGCCGGTTCACTGTTCCTGGCCATCGGCGCGTTCCTCGCGCCGTTCGTCGTCGCCAGATTGGGAGAGGTCGCCTCGATCTTCTGGACTCGCTTCGCCGCGATCCCGTTCATCCTGCTGATCGGCTACGCTCCGGCGCTCGCATCACCCGAGGCCGTCGTTTCGCTCGCCGGACTGGCCTGGGTGCTGCGCACGACGCTGTTCAACATGTCCAACCCGGTGATGGACTCGTTCAGCATGGGTCGACTGCAACCGTCCGAGCGAGCCACCTTTGTCGGCATCTCCAGCATGTTCTCCAGCGGACTTGCGGCGGTCGGCGCCTATCTGGGTGCGTCGTTGATGTCGGGTGGTGACTATCGCACGCCGTTCATCGCCATGGCGGTGGCCTACCTCATCTCCACCTATCTCTTCCTACACTGGTTCCGTGGTACTGAGGGGCTCTCCGACCCCGCCCGCCGCCGGTCCGCTGCTGACGGCTAGGCCGATCCTCGCATTCGCTCAGCACCAGCTATCCGTTCATCGATTCGTTGGCGCAGCCTCAAGACCCGGGGGTGAGGCGGGGCGGCATGGAGCGCCCGATGACCTCGCCACCGCGTGAGGTCGGCTATCTTGAGCTGCTGCGCCGGAATCGCACCTTCCGGGCCTATTTCACCGCCAACGCGCTGTCGAATCTCGGTACCTGGCTGACCACCATCGCGATGTTCGTCGTCATCACCGATCTGAGCGGTCGGCCGGAACTCGGACTCGGCTTCGTCTTCGTCTCTCGGATGTTCGCGCTGGCTCTGCCGCAGCCGTTCGCCGGCATGCTGGCGGACCGGTACAGCCGCAAGTGGCTGATGGTCGCATCCAACGTCGCCAGCGCTGTCTGCGCCTTCGCCCTGCTGACCGTTCACACCGCCGACGACCTGCCCCTGTTCTTCGTTCTGATCATATCGCTGATGGTGCTGCACGCGGTCTACATCCCGGCCGAGAGCGCCGCGATGCCGAACATCACGAGGCCGGAAGAACTGCTGACCGCTAACGCGATGAACAGCGCCACCTGGTCGATCGCGCTGTCGCTCGGTAGCGCCATCGGCGGCTTCATGGTCTCGGCCTATGGGGTCGAGATCGCTTTCATCATCGATGGCATCACCTTCCTGGTCGCTGCCGGTATGATATCGATGCTCCATGTGCCGCAGGACGAGTCGGAGCGGAAGGGTTCGATCCTGGTCGAGGGCCCGGCTCAGATCATCGATGGATTCCGGCGCATCATCAACACGCCGCCGGTGCGACGCATCCTCACCGTCAAGGCGCTCTGGGCGTCGTTCGGCGGCGGTCTCGTCTATCTGCTGGTGCTGCTCGGCGACGAGATCGGCGCCGTCGACATCGCAGCCGGCATCGGCGTGCTGTTCGCGGCCCGTGGCATCGGCACCGGAATAGGTCCGATCATAGGCCGGGCGCTGTTCCGCGAGCGCAGTCGCTGGCCATTGCTGATGGGGCTGATGGTCTCGGCCTGCGGCGTCTGCTACGTGCTCATCGGCCTGTTGACATGGACGCCGTGGATCGCCGTGCTGGTGATCGCTGGCCACGCTGCCAGCGGCGCCAACTGGGTGTTCTCCACGGTGCTGCTGCAGGAGCGGACCGAGGATGACTGGCGCGGCCGGGTGTTCGGCGCCGACTTCATGCTGATGACCAGCATGAACGGGCTGTCGGCGCTGGCCGCCAGTCTGCTGATCGAGTACGGCGGCCTGTCGCTGCGGACAGCGCTGCTCTGGTTCGCCGTAGGGCAGGTCGCATCCGGCCTGCTATGGCTCCTGCTGATGCTGCCCGGCGAGCGACGCTTCGCAGCCGCCCCTGCCGCTGCAGTCGGAGAGACGGCGGCCATCACCGCCTGAGCTGTCGCTGATGCTCGAGCATCGGCGGGCGGCGATTGGGTTCAGCCATCATCAGGCATACTGATGCAGCGCGACCAGGACCAATATCGGGCCGAGCGCCATGAGCACGTCCCTGATCAGCGCGATGATCGCCGCTCGCGTCTGCTTCGCGACAGTTTCATCGATCTTGGCGTCGATCGTGTTGACCGCGCGGTCGGCCACCTTTCGAACCCCTTCGAGTGCGGAATCCGCCACATCCGCTATGCCTTTCACGACTTTGCCGCCGACCGCGTCCTTGGCGTCGAGCACCTTCTGTCCGAGCCGACTGACCGCCGCTCCGACATTCCCCACCGGCAATTCTCCGTATTCTGCCGGCGGCGCATCTTCCGGCGAAGGCACCTCGACGCGGCGCAACCTGTCGAGGAACGAGCGTCCCTTGACCAGACCTGCGACCGCCACCTTGGCGACGCGAAGATTCTGGCTCGCCAGCAGCACAACCCGCTCTCGGGTCCTCAGTACCCGCCACGCGTCGCAAGCCAGCCAGAGGAAGCCGACGATCAGCAGCGTCGGCATCCCCCACGACGGTATCGCGTCCCATGACGGCCAGCCGACCGGGTCGAAGATGAATCGTGCGTAGATTGCGATGATGAGCGGTAGGAAGATAGCCAGAATCTCATTGCCGACGAGGAACCAGAAGCCTCGGATCGGCAACTGACGGATCATCGACCAGAACCAGCGGACCGTTCTGACCCGATCACCTGCGGGGGCGTAGGTGGCGATGAGGTCGAGAACGGGGGGCAAGAGCAACACGAATCGCAGCAGGAAGGGCAACACGAGCATCAGAAGATACGCATCGTAGGGCGACGCGGGTGGTATCGATGGGAGATACAGCGCTTCCACCACGCCGCGCCGTGCACGCAGCCGATGGATGAACCCTGCGTGCATTCGCAAGGCTCAATCACCCACCGCCCCCCACGACACCCCGATGTCCTTCAGCCACGACCTCTCCGACTGGCTCGGCTTCACGCTCGACGACGAGTGGATGGAGGCGAACGTCTCGTGGCGCGACTTCGGCACCGGCGTCCGTCTCGGCAAGCTCGCTAAGATAGGCGAGTGCAGTCTGGTGCTGTACGACGCCGACTCAGATGTCGAAGTCGAGGCGTTCATGCCGCACATGCATCCCGGCGGTGAATGCTATCTGGTGCTGACCGGCGAGGTGTACGACGAGTTCGGGACATATCCGGCCGGCAGCATCGTCTGGATGGAGCCGGGCAGCGAGCACACCCCCAAGACTCGTGAGAAGACGCTCATCCTGGTGCTCTGGCCGAAGGGCGTCAGAGCATCAGCACAGTGACTCTGACTCCTTGAGGATCGATCTTCGACCTACCCTATGCCTGTGACAGATGGCCCGAGAATGTACCGGTCGAGCCGGCGGAGGACGTTCCTGTCGTCTATTTCTCCGTGGATCGGGAGAATCCCTATTGTCAGACGGTGGTATCCCGGGGGTTGGCTATGGTGCATGCCGAGTTCTCTCACCTCAGGTTCAAGAGGAGGATTTCAATACGGAGCCTTCCCTCGTAGGGATGTGGTCAAGAGGTATAATTTCGGCAAGAACCGGTTGCTTCAGCCGTCTACTTCCTACACCCCAGCGGACGAGCAGGAAGTCCTGCAGATCCTCGACAGACACCGCGGCCAGCGCATTCGAGCCGTTGGCAGATTGCATAGTTGGAGCGAGGCGGCCCTGGGCGACGATGTTCTGCTGGACCTGCGACGGTTGAACAGCGTCCAACTCCATCCTGACGGCGACCAGCTAGTTGCCACGGTAGGGGCAGGATGCCAGATCAAGCGCCTTCTCAAAGAGCTCGGCCGCGACGGCGCCACCCTGCATTCGCTGGGTCTGATCACGGCTCAGACTATCGCCGGGGCGATCTCCACCGGCACGCACGGTTCGGGACGCCAGAGCATGTCGCACTTCGTCGTCGGGGTGCGGTTGGCGCGCTATGACGATTCCAGCGACCAAGCGATCATAGAAGAGTTGAGTGAGGGAGAACCGCTTCTGGCAGCCCGCTGTTCTCTGGGGTCGCTCGGAATCATCCTGTCGGTGAAGATCCGCTGCCGAGAACAGTACAACGTACAGGAGCATTTCACCGAGTCCCGTCGGTTGTCGGACGTCCTGGATGCAGAAGCGTCATTTCCGATTCAGCAGTTCTATCTCCTCCCTTGGCGCTGGTCCTATTTCAGCCAGCACAGGCGTGAGGATGACCAGCGACGTTCCCGACTGGCTTGGCTGTACGGGCTATACTGGTTTGCGGTGATGGACTATGGCATGCACCTGCTGATCCTGTTCATGGAACGCTTGGTGCGGAGTCGGCGCTTGATCCGGTTCGCCTTTCGTCGGATCGTTCCAGCATTCGTGATTCGCAGATGGAAGGTCACGGACCGATCCTCGTCGATATTGGTGATGAGGCACGAAGCCTTTCGCCACATTGAGATCGAGTTGTTCGTGCGCCGAGACCAGTTGGTGGATGCACTCGGATTTACCCGAGAAGTCATCGAGGTCGCTGGTGGCACCGATTCAACGCTGTCCGCAGACAACCAGCGGCGAATCGAGGAGCTCGGCATGCAAGACGCTCTGGCCGGGCTTCACGACCAGTACTGCCACCACTACCCCATCTGCGTCCGGCGAGTGGTTCCCGATGACACCTTGATCTCGATGGCCAGCGGCGCGGGGGAGGACTGGTACTCGCTGAGTTTCATCAGCTACGCGAAGCCAGCACGGCGGGCTGGTTTTTCCCTGTTCGCGAGCTTCATGGCCCGAAGCATGTCGAGACTGTACCATGCCCGCCCGCACTGGGGCAAGGTCTGTCCGCTGGAGGTCGACGAGCTGACATCCCTCTACCCAAAATTCGATTCATTCCGCAGCGTCTGCAATACGCTCGATCCACAAGGCGTCTTTCAAAACAATTGGACAGCGGCGCTGCTGGAAGCGGATGGTACAGTGGAAGATATTCCCTGAATGATAGCCGGTCTCTGGATTCGACAGGATAGGGGGGTGGATCCCTCCAGGATTCATCCGTAGCGCCGGCCGCCCTGCCAATTCTCAACAGTTGCTCCGGAAGGAACTCCGCACATCGTGCCTGAGCCGGGCGATACCAGCACCGCCTCCACCCGGCTAGAGTTTGGCTCGGCACAGTTCTGCTGTGGATGATGAAAATAAACTGTAGGCAGTAATATCGGAAAATGGCTGGGGATGAGGGCTGACGGTGGTGCAGAATGGGTGTGATTCGTACCGAAAGGTTGGTATTCAAGGCATATTCCTTCAAGTACTGACTGGAGGTCTTCGTGACATGGTACTGAACCCGACCCACCTTCTGATGGCCCTTACACTGATGATCAGCAGCATGGCTGGCGCGGTCACCACCGACGACTCCACCGAGGCTCTCGATGCGAGGACCGTATTCGGTGACGATGCGGCCGGTGACGACACCGTCAGAGATCGAGTGATGGATCGCCACATCGACCGGCTGCAGCACCGTGCAGAGAAACTCGAGATGATGCGCGACAACACGGTTGACAAACTGATGATGCTGACTGCCTACGCGAAAGTCGAGAACCGGAGTCTCGGCGACGAGGATCTGGCGAACGCGACGGCGCGGACGGCGGCTCGACTGGCGATCATAGACGCCTGTCTCGCCGACGACGAAGACTGCCAGATGCGCGATCTTCAACACCGGATGAAGGCGCGCAAGGACCACGCTCCACCGGCCTTCGATGAGCGATTGGACATGGCCGAGAGGCGTGCGACGATCACGCTGGAGATGGTCGATGCATGCCGCGACGACGCCGACTGCACGGTCTCCGAGGAGCGGCTCGATGAGATGCAGAACCGCGCCGGGGAGCGCCTGCGGCACATCGACGACTGCCGGGCCGACCTCGAAGAATGTAAGGAACGGAAGGAGCA
>CAUZSY010000069.1:0-7614 GCA_963582725.1 Candidatus Thalassarchaeaceae archaeon | reverse complement strand
GAACGACCTGGACTCCATCCTCCGATCTCGCTCTGCAGACGCTGTATACATGGGATGTACAGGCGATCACCGGCGCGGTGCCTGGAGTCCGTTCTGACCCGTGGTCGTTCGCGATCGCTGATCCGACCACTTCGAGTCTCGGCAACCATGTCCATCAAGCCTACTATCAGGAGGGACACGACGCTGACGTCCTGGCATATCCCCAGGTGCATGACGCGTCGATCGACGAGTCCGATCCGACCGCGACCGGCGGCGCGACATCTATGCGCGTCGGCATCGGCTGCGGTTCCGGCGGCGCGAACATGGATGAATGCAGAGGCATCTACATGCTCGACCTCGGTCAACTACCGCTCTCATCGGATGCGAACTCCCACTCGGCGCAGTTGCGGATATGGCTGAACCAGGTGCTGGTCGCAGATGCCTCGTACATGGACGTCAGCGTTCATCGGTTGCTCAACAGCGTCTTCGACGAGACCGGCGCCACCTGGCAGAGCGCCGCCTTCGGGACGGCGTGGAACAGTTCTGGGATGACCGCCGGTGTCGATTACGACTCGACCGCGCTTGACACGATTCGCATCTACGCCAGTGCCAGCGGCGGCTGGCTCGAGTTCGATGTCAGCGGAGGGTTGCCGGTCATCGACGGCAGTCTCGGACTGGTGCTCATCGGCACCCCGAACAACGGCCGGATGCTCATCGACCTCGCGCACAGCGAGGACATCAGGCCGACCGCGCCCGGCGGCGGGACATCCTCGTCGAGGCGACCCATACTGCTGTTCAACTACACCACGGTCGACGACATCCAGATCTCCGGTCCCTCGACCACCGACGCCGACACACCCGTCTCGTTCACCGCTCAGATGCTCGATGCTCAGGGCGGCCAGTTGAGCGGCACAGTGACCTGGGCGGCCAGCCGCGGTAGCATCGAGCAGACAGGTGTGTACACGCCGGACGAGGCAGGCGTCGCCATCATCAGTTGTCGCTTCGGGCAGGTCACGAGGACCATCAATCTGACCGTCAATCCAGGCCAGCCGCTGACGCTAGTCACGACGCCGGCGACGGCTGGCATCACGACCGACCAGAACGTGACGCTGACCGCTGAAGTGCACGACCAGTTCGGCAACCCGGTGGCTGGCGAGACCATCATCTGGTCGGCCACCAACGGGTCGTTCTCGATCACCGGCACCGCTGGCGCCACCGGTATGACTCCGATCACTCCGTTCACCTGGTCGCCATGGCTCAGCGGCACCCACAACATCACGGTGACATGGGACAACGAGAGCCATCTGATCCCCATCGTCATCACAGTCGGAACGCCGGACTATCTCGTCATCACTGGCTGCGCCAGCATCGCAGCGGCCGAGAACTGCACCTACACATGGGAGGTGCGGGACTGGCGGGGCAACATCGCCAATCCGAACCTCGCAGCTACCGTGACCTGGTCGGTGGATGATGGCAACATCTCGCAACAGGGGCTGTTCGTCGCCGACCATGTCGGCATCCATGCGATCAACGCCAGCAGCAGCATCGGAATCCATGGCACCTTCGTGGTGGAGGTGACGCACGGGGCGATACTGGAGATCGAACTGATCGCCAATCGAACATCGATAACCGCGGATGACGACATCTCGTTCAGCACTGTTCGCATCGACATCCGGGGCAACCGTCTCTCCGTCGTCCTCGACCCGGCCGACTGGACCGTGTCGAACGGCAGCATGGTCGCTGGCCAGACACCCGAATGGACGCCTTGGACGAAGGGTCAGCAGTGGGTGGAAGCATCATTGGAGGGCGTGTCGAGCAGAGTCTACATCACGGTCTCGGATGGTGCCCCGATAGCGCTCGAAGCCCGTGTTCGGATCGGTGGAGTCAATGTGATCTCAGGCGAGACGAGGACGGTCGATGGATACGCCGTGGACCAGCGTGGCAACCAGCGGCCGGTGGCATTGCAGAGTTGGACGATATTGGAGCCGGCAGCAGAGGCGGAGTGGTTGGAGGATTACCTGACGTACGCGATATTCAACGCCAGGACGGAGGGCACATGGACGCTGCGCGCCCTCTATCTATGGGAGACTGCAGATGGCACTTTCTCACTGCACGACGATATTCACATCCATGTCACCGCTGGGCCTCTCACCGATGTCGAATTCGACTCTGTGTTCTGGCAGGTCACTGCCGACGATGACATCATCATCTCGGTGACGACCAAGGACGTGAACGGCAACATCGTCTCCTCGGAGGGTCTCGAATGGTGGATCCATGACACATCGATATCGCAGCCGGCCGCAGACTGCGGCGCATCCAGTGATTCGGTCAGAATCCAGAACGGCACAGTAGAGGGGATATTCTCTCAGCCCGCCTCGGAAATCGGCGAATTCATCATCTGCGCGGCAGAGAACGGCTACCAGGCGCGCGGCACGGCGACCATCACGGTCGGATCCTCGGTCGCGATCTGGCACGAATCAGATGACGACACCACGATCGCCGGCGGCATCCTCGACATCGCCCTCTGGGCTAGGGACGCCGACGGCAATGAATTCAGAGTGACGACGACGGGCTGGAACGGCAGCGAATGGATCGAGGGTCACGAGGATGGTGCTTACCGATACGCCGGCACGGTGGCGGGTGCATACACGCTCGAGTACACCGACGGCAGGCTGACCGGTGAATGGCAGGTGACCATCCTGGCATCTAGTCTGAACCGGGTTGAACTGGATCTCTCCAAGACCACTGCCGAACAGTTGGAGACCGTCGTTCTGACGGCTGCCGGCTACGACGAGTTCGACAATCCGGTGCCGGTGCCGAACGCCCAGGTGATGGCGATCGGTCACGAGGTCGACCCCGGCGCTGCGGCCCAGACATGGAACATCCGCCTCATCGAGGTAGGCAGCCACAGGATCCTGGTTTCGAGCAGTGGCATAACCGCTCAGGTCGATGTCGAGGTGCTCGGAACGGTCGCCGGTTTCTTCGAGGCGGGCGGCCCGGTGGTGTACGCAGGTGCCGCCGTCATCGGCCTGATCATGCTCTGTGTCATCGTCCTCGTCATCGTGATAGTGCGACGCGGCTCCGGCGATGGCTGGGACGAGGATGACTTCGACGAGGATGACGAGGGTGCGCTGCCGCACGGCGATTCACAGACCCAGCCCCAAGCGACCGCATCGGCGCCGATGGCCGTCCCCAGCGCCGGACCGATGACCGGGCCGACCGCTGGTCCCGCCCCCGGTCTCGCCCCCGGTCCCGGCGCAGCACCGATGGAACCGTCTTACTTCGAGGAACCGGAAGAGCCAGCCGAGGTCGATGGGATCACCGTCGACGATGACGGCACCGAATGGTGGGAGGATGAACAGGGCATCTGGTGGTACCGAACTCCGGAGATGGACGATTGGGACGCCTACGAAGAGTGAGATCGGAGTCCGCCGCAGCCAGTCTCGCGGCTGACAGCGGACGGATCCGGTGCAGCCCCCTCTGCGGCCTGTCGCTGACGCTCCTCGTGATGGCCCTGCTGCTGCTCCCGGGGCCGATTCCCCTGCCAGATGTTCCAGCGGATTCATCGACCCTCCCGCACACCTCCGTCGCGCACGCCTCCTCGGGCGCCGTGCCGAACGGTGACGGCACCTCGAACGTATCATACTGGGATGCGCCGGCCGGTCAGAACGACATCTTCGACACCTGGCTCGACAGTGCTGCTGCCAGCAGCGTCAACGGCGGCGATGCGACTCTGACTGTCGGGTACGACAGCGCCACGAACGCTCGCCGGACTAGCCTCGTCGGCATCGATCTCGGAGCGGTCGGATTCTGGACCAATGCGACCATCCTCTCAGCGACTCTCGAACTGAACGTCCGGCGAGCACCGACCTCCGATATGACGATGGTCGCCTGGATGCCCTATCCGGAGTGGTCCGACAGCGGCGCCTCGTGGCAGAGCACCGGCGCGAACGGTGTCGATTGGGTGGTTGGCGGCGCGCTCGGCCTGCAGGACTCGGGCGGCGTGCCGCTGCTCGCCGACCTGACGCCGAACTCGACAGTCCTGCGTCTCGATGCGACCCAGACCATGCGGTTGGCCCAGGCTCGTCTCGCTACGAGCGGTTCGGCCGATGCGTCACTGCTGATCACCGGCGTGACAGCCGGTGTCGACTGCAGGTTCGACTCGTCCGAGGCGGCGTTCTGGGACATGCGACCTCGTTGGAACGTCACGCTTCAGTGGTCCTCGCCCTCCATGCCGGCCAATGTGCCATCCTGGCTCGACATCCAGCCGAAGTCGCCGATCGATCTGTCGGCCGATGGCCAGATCGTCTTCAAGGCGAATGTTCGCAACGAGGACGCCAGCATCTCGGCCGATACCGTGTCGTGGTCAGTCGATCGTGGCAGCATCGACTCTAGCGGAGTCTACACCCCGGCTCTCGCTGGCGCCGCCGTCGTCACCGGCAGCGGCACATCGTCGGGAGTCGCGGCGACGCGCGACGTGACCGTGTCCCCCGGCAACGCCGAGTCCCTTCGCATCGAGCCGGAGAACGCGACCTTCACCGCCGATGACGAGGTCACCTTCCGCGCGATCCTCAGCGATGCACATGGCAATTCATTCGATGCTACGGCGCCGCAATGGTGGGTCGACAGCGGCACGGTGTTGGCGAACGGTAGTTATCAGTTCAACCAGACCGGCACCTATCGTGTGGATGTGCTGGCCGGCGCCCTCTCAGCCTGGACGAACATCTCCATCGAGGCGGGTGCAGCCGCTAGCATGATCTTCCCAGAAGACCTGACCCTTCCCTCCGGGACGCGTCTGCAACTTATGCCGAGTCTGTTCGACAGCCTCGGCACGCCGCTCAACATCAGCCGGGCCGGGGGCCTGTCGTGGACGGCCGAGAACGGTTCCATCGATGCCGCGGGGTGGTTCACCGGCGGCGCGGTCGGCAATTGGATGGTCTGGTGCAACGGCTCCGTCGGAGTGGCGGGGATCGCTTCCGTGCAGGTGACCGTCGGTACGCTGGTCCGTCTGGAGATCATCGCGCCCAACGGCACGGTCGGCGCCGATGATTCGGTGCCGTTGCCGCTGATATGGCACGATGAATACGGCAACGCCGCCATCACGACAGTATCGATACAGCACTGGTCGGCCGAGGACGGCGGCTTCCAGATGGTCGACGGTCAGGTCGAATGGCTGCCTCGTCAGAGTGGCTCATGGAATGTCGAGGTGCGGATCGGCAACATCTCGGATTCTGTCGAAATCTCGGTCGGGCACGGACAGGCGGACCGGGTGTACATCACCACGGACTCCAGCGTGGTGTCAGCCGATGACAGGGTGGAACTGCTGTTGGAGGCGGAGGACACGCGGGGCAATCGATGGCCGATAACAGGACAGTGGGAACTCGATCAGGCAGATGGCGATGCGACCCTGAATCAGACCGAGGGCGGTGTTCTCTTCGAGCCTGTGGAGACCGGCTTCTGGACGATTCGCGCGTTCACCACGGTGAACGGCCGGACTCTGGAATCGCTGAAGATCATCGAGGTCAGGCCCGGCCGCCTGTCGAGCATCAGCATCGAAGGGCAGGGGCTGACCATCACCACCGATGATGATCATGATTTCGCACCCGTGGGCAGGGATGCACATGGCAATCACATCACTGGAATAGAGTACAACTGGACCATCGACGGCGTCGTTGCGACCGAGATGATCAGGAGTGCCGACAATGTCTGGAATCCGAGCACGACGGGCGATATCAGCATCGAGGTGGAGGCTGCTGGCCGGGCTCAGCGCGTCACGATGTACGTCACCCCGGGCGCCCCTTATTCACTCGATGTCACATATGACGCCGGCAACTCGATGCGCAGCGGCGAGATGGTCGAAGTGAGCCTGTCGGCGACCGATTTCGATGGCAACGCACGGCAGGTCGACGTGTACTGGATCATCCCGCAAGGGGCCGCGGAGGTGGTGAGCGGTGAGCGAATAGGGCAGTACGAGGTGACCGGTCTGAAGGCTGGCTCGTGGGTTCTGCTGGCAAGGGCCGAAGCGGCCGAGATAGAGGTGCACATATCGATCGAGCCGGGCGATCCGCATCATCTCGAGGTGCATGCTCCATCGGCCGCCCTGAAGCAGCGCCAGTTGTACGAGTTCGTCATCGTCATCTACGATATCGGTGGCAACGAGGTGAGCGTCGATTCGAACCAGATATCGATAGATTGTGCCATCGCCGAGGGTCTGCACAGGTCCGGCAACGCTTGGTCGGTGAAGATCACCGGCTCCGGCGATGGGATTCCGATGGTAGTCTCGGTCGGTGACATCACGAGCACGGTCCATCTGTACGCTGAACCGGACGCGCTCGGTTTCCTCACCGACACAGCCGCGGGCCGGGCCGCCTCCTTCTCCGTCGTCACAGCGATCACCTTCGTCATCCTGCTGCTGCGGCTCAGGCGACGCGGCTCGTCCGCCCCTGACCGTTTCACTGATGACGATGGCAGTGCACCGAAGGTGCGGGGCGACTCTGCTGCGAGTCCGGCTGGAACGGCTGCCGTCGGCATGCCGCTGCGGCATTCCAGAAGGGGCCGCAGACAGGCTGCTGACGAGATGCACCGACCCGACCAGGCGCAGTCGGTGGAGACGTCTCAGATGCGACAGGCCACAGCAAATCTGATGGCCACGGGGGGCGGTGTATGGGCGCCTCCGTCGGCGCCCGCCGCCGCCGCTTTCACGGCAGCCGATTCGGCCGCAGCACCCATCGCTTCGGCCTTCGCGCCGGCCGCCACCGGCGCCGTCGAAGCAGCGACCAGCCACACCATCACGGTCCAGCCCTCTCCTTCGGACCCGACGGTCCAGCCCTTTCCTTCGACCACCTCGACCCAGCCCTCCACTCCTACCCTCGCCGCCGCCGCCCCGCCGGTCGCGCCAGAGGCTCAGACACAGCCGCCCAGACCCGCCACTCTCGATGCGCCGGTGGTCAGCCCGACGAGCGATGTCACGGCGCCAGCCTCCGATCCGCTGACGACCGGTCAGCCTGCACCGGTCGTAGCAGCCGCGACCACGGCAGCACCACCAGTCGCTGCTCAAGCAGCACCGGAATCGGCCACCGTGGCCGCTCAGCAGGACGATTCCACAGCGGCATCCGTCGCCCGGACGGGTGTCTTGCTGGCCTGCGACGGGACCGTTCAAGGGGCGACCGGCTGGTACCATGACGGCGAAGGGGAAACCTCGTACTGGCAGGTCGACGCAGAGTCCGGCTGGACCCGGGTGGAGTGAGGCGGATGAGGCGACGAGGATGCGCTCTGATCCCCGTCATGCTGGCGCTTTTGATGGCCCTCTCCACCGTGCAATCACTCTCCGACCCACCTGCCGCAGTCTCGCCTGACTCTGTCCCCTCTGCCTCTGAACCTCTGGTCGCCGCACCTCTGTCGGCCGATCCGGCCGAGCGAGGCACCAGCGGTCGGAGTTGCGCCGGCTCGGCCAACGTCGATGACATCAGGATCCTGCCTCCGGGACCGGTCGTTCTGCCGGCCGATCAGGTGCTCGAACTGAACGCGACCCTGTTCGACGTCGATGACAACGTGATCGCCGGACCACCGACATGGGGGGCGGATGGTGGCAGCCTGCAGGTGATGGATTCGAACATCGCGAGATACTCACCGAAC
>CAUZSY010000068.1:0-7701 GCA_963582725.1 Candidatus Thalassarchaeaceae archaeon | reverse complement strand
GGCCAGCAGCAACTGGAAGTCATGCACCTCCGCGATAGTCACCGGAAGGGTCACGATGCCACTGGTCTGGCCGGCTGCCACGAGTTGCACATTGACTTCGACCCCTCTGGCCGCCAGAGCGCCGGCTGGAGCGGTCACAGTCATCTGGACGGATGCTGAATCCCCAGTCGTCGCGAGGTGGCTCTCCAGGGTCAAGGAGGTGTCCGAGAATCCGACCAGCCAGCCGGCCGCCGGTCCGCCTCCGTCGGCGAACACCGCGTTGCCGTGGAGCTCGAACGTGTCGGCGCCGTTGCCGTCGTTCTGAACGATGACATTGACCGTTCGTTCACTGCCGGGCTCGATACCGGAGATCTGGCTCGGCGACAGAGCCATCGAGCCGGCGTGGTTCTGACCAACTTGGATGGTCACGTAATCTCTGCATGTCCCTATGGAGCCGTCCATTGCCTCCACCTGCAAGACGATAGAATCGTCCGCTTCCACGGATGCGTCCGGAGTGACCTCGAAAGTGAAAATCGCTGGTGGACCTCCATACGCCAGACTCTTGGTGGATGTGGAGAGCAGGTCAATCCAGCTCGCAGGCGCATTCACAGTAGCGAAGCCGACGGTCCAACCGGAGTTGCCGGTGTTCTCGACCTCCAGCCTCATCTCCATTGTCTCACCCGGATCCAATCCTACCACCGATGGCATGGTGGTTCCGACTTCTGTTTGAAGAGACGCTGCGCAGTCGTGCGTTTCGGGAATCTGCAGGGTCAGCGAGATGTTGTCCTGCGCCTTCTCGGGATTCGGATCGTTGGTGACGGTGGCGCGCACGATGAAGCAGTGATCGCCGGCTTGGGTACGAGCGCCGTCCGGCAGTTCGACGATCATGTCGACGCTCTCCGTGTCACCCGTACCGACCGTCACCTGCTCGGGGTCGAGGGTGCCCGTCAACTCGCTGGAGCGGCAGGAGGAGTCTTCATCGAGTTCGAGTTGCACGGTCGCCTGCGACTGGCCGGTGTTCTCGACATCGATGATGAAGGTGACATCGGGTCCCGCCTCGTACTGGATGGTAGGGTCTAGAGACGAGAGACTGATCGCGAATACGCCGCTGCCGCCACCTTCCCCGACCGTCGTCGTCACCGTCAGTTCCTCCTGCACCGGCGCGCCCGGCGTGCCGGGTGGTGCGACCTGGGCGTTCACCCGAATCGTCGTGTCGCATTCGTCCTCGGCATTCTGTGTCACGTTGACGGACATGATGACATCCTCGGATGCACCCGATTCGATGGTGCCGGTGATCTGTTCGATGGTCGAGGAGAAGCCCTGACAACCCGAATCCTCCTGAGTCGAGAGCGTCACGGTGATGTCATCGGAGCCGTCGTTCGATACGGTGATCGTGTAGTCGGCCGGCTCGCCCGGCTTCGCCTCCTTGGAGAGCGAGTCAGCGCTCAGCGATACCGCGGCTTCGCGGCCTTCGGCCGCCAGCACGAGCGGAGTCGCCAGCGACAGCAGCAGCATGCTGGCCAGCAGGAGGTGGGTCAGACGCTGCGCTCGCACGCTCTATCCGTGTCCTCGGCCCGCATAAAGCCGCTTTGCTCGCGCGCGCATCCTCAAAGACGAGACACGACCGGCCGCAAGAGAGCCTGCTGGTCTTAGGCAAACTGCGATGCGGGTCATTCCTCGGTGACGACGAAGGTGGACGGGTCGGCGCCGCAATTTCGACAGGCGACCACCACGGCGTGGGCGCACGCTTCCGGTCCGAGCGGATGATAGCGGGCGCCGCAGGCTGGGCAAGCGCGTGAAGAGACGCTGGTGATCGACTCGGCACAGGCCCAGCACATGACATCGGACCGTTCGACCGCTGTGTCAGCCGGCGCGCTGGTCGGTGTCACGGTGGTCGGCGTCGCCGGAGGGGCTGGCAGCGCGGTCATAGCCGGTGAACCGGCGGCGGGGGTGACCGCCATCACGAACGGTGACGCGGTGGTGGCGAGAGCTGGTGCGGTCGCTGTGGCAGCCGCATCTGGAGGCCGCGGCATAGCGCCGACGATCGCCTCGAAGCCGCCGACGACCGGTGGCATCCCATCGCTCCTCTGCCCGGAGTCGTGCCGTTCGCGTCGCAGCAGAATGGAGATGCCGACACCAGCCGCCAGCACGATGACGATCAGCGCGATCATCATCGTCGTGCCGAGGGTGCCGGACGAGCCCTCGGTCGGTCGGCCGCTCGCCGTCATGGTGAATTCGTGCTGATGGGCGACCGAATCACCATCGCCCATCAACTGAACCCGGACCATGCCTTCAGAGGTGCTGGCCGGCGTCACCTCGACATCTAGCGACCTGGTCTCACCCGGCTGCAACTCCACCACCTCTGGATCGAGCAGCCGGGCGGTCCAGCCGTCGAACGCCTCGACCTTGACCCGATGCTCTAGTCGGACATTGCCGGAATTGGTCACCTCGACCTGCACGGTGGACGGACTGCCGACGACCAGACTATCGGCGTTGAGCAACACGAACGAGACGACTCGCCGTTCGGCGATGCGCAGCGAGATGGTGTCTGAGAGCGCCAGACCGCCGGCGTCCACTTCGAGGGTCAGCGAAGGCTCGCTGCCGGGGCTGACGTCGTTCGGCACGATGACGCTGCAGACGAACGAACCGAACTCGCCGGCCAGGATCTCGGGCGACTCCTGGCACTCGGTGAACCAGTCACCGGTCGGAGCACGCAGCACCGCCGTCGGCTGCCAGGCGACGCTGCCCTCGTTGGCGATCGTCCACTCGAGAACGAATCCGGGTGTCCCGGTGTGCTGGTCGCCGGCCCCAAGCGGCGTCGTCGCCGTGCTGCCGTTCTCAAGGATCACCCTGCTGAACGCCAACGAGCCGCCCACGGGATTGTCGACTTCGAGCGTCACGGAGTGGTCGATGACCGCCCCGCCGGCCGTCTCGAAGTGCAGCGACAGGTTGCCGCCCTCGGCTTGACCGTTGCCCTGCAATGTGATTCGCCAATAGGTGATCTGGCCGGTCGGCAGGTCGAACGAGGCCGGTGTCCCGACCACCGACCAACCACCCGGCAGCGACACGGTCGGTGAGACCGCGAGTTCGTGATTGCCGAGGTTCTCGACCTCGAACAGCAACGACACTCTGGCGTCCGGTGCGAGAAGACCGAGGTTGGTCTGCATGTCTATCTGCAGTGCGTCGTGCTCGGCGACGACCAGCGGCAGGTCGAGCGACCACGATCTCGAATCATCGGCCTGAGATCTTGCGATCAGCCGGCCGATCAACTGGGTGCCGGCCGCGACCATGTCTGCGGGTGGCACGACGGTGATCGCGATCTGTCGAGACGCTCCCTCGTCGATCGAGCCGGTCGAGCCGCCGGCGGCGCCGGCGGTGGTACCGAGATCGTCGAGGCCGAGGGACCACGCATCCGGCGCCTGCAACTCCAGATCGTACCCCTGGGCGCCATTTCCGTCGTTCTGCAGCGTCACCTCGAACGAGCGATTCTCGACCGGTGAGACTGGTAATGCAGTGCTGAAGGGGCGACTGAAGTGAACGTCGGGGAGGAGTGGCACGGAGAGGTAGATACTGAGTGGAAAATCGATGTCATTGTCGACGTCGCGGGCCGTGATATCGACACGGTAGAAACCCGGCGAAGGTGGCGAGGGATGGACCAGCGTGAACGGGAACCAGACCTCTTCGGAACCGTTCAACAGGAACGATGACTGGCTGAAGGAGGAGAACCAGTCCTGTTCGACCGCATCGCCGATGCGCACCGCCTTGCTGGCGGTCACGCTGCCATTCGTCGAGACCAGAGCGGTGTTCTTCAGACGGAACATCCACTGGGTCGAACTGGTTCCAGCGTCGTTCACCACCATGGTCGTCTCGTTGCTGTCGAGTCGGACTCCGGGGGCTGAGACGGCTATCGGTATCGACACGACGTTGTTGTCCTCATCGCTCTCCTCGATCGCCTCGTCCGGATCGATTCTGATGGTCAGCGTCTTTGGCCCGTCGCTGACCGGCGTCCAGTCCCAGTCGACGTATCGTGTCTCGCCGGGCCCGAGGTGCAGCGTCTGCCGGCCGAGCGAGCCGCTGTCAACCGACGCGGCGACTACCAGATCATTGGCCCGGCCGGAGCCTTGGTTGGCGATCGGAACGGTCAGCGTGATGGTCTCGCCGACCTGCGGGATCTCGCTCGACATGCTGAAAGATGCGGTGACGACTATCGGGTCGGGTCGAAGGTCGTTGACATTGACGCCGCGGACCGCCAGCGCGAATGGCTGATCGCTGCGTCCGCCGCCATGGCTGGTGTCCTTGACCTGCAGTGTCCATACGCCGAGTTGTGCCGAGTCGACGAGCACGACCTCGACGTTGTTGGTGTCATCGCGGCTGCCTCCCGTCGCCGACCTGCCGTTCTGGAAATCATTTCCGAGATAGACCGTGCCGTCGGGTGCGACCAGTTCGAGGTCGAGGTCGTTCTGCAACTGCTTGGTGGCCCAGGTGCTGCCTTCGTAATCCGACCATGAGAGGACCGCTTTGAAAGGAGACCAGGCGCGGGTGACGTTGAACGAGTAGCTCATCTGTTGGCCGCTACGGAGAAAGTGCCGGTCATCGACGAAGATGCCGACATCGGTGCCCGGCACCAGTGAATTCGCCAGATTGACTCTGCCCCATCCCTCGTTGTTGTTCGGGATGTCCCTGCCCCCCATGTCCTCGGCTCCGAGAATCAGCATCGACTTGATCAGGGCGCCCTGCGGAGCCGGTCGACCGGTGACCTCCATCAGATACTCTCGGATGAGTGCGGCCGAGCCGGCCGCGTTCGGCGCCGCCATCGAGGTGCCGCTGTATTCCAGATACCATGTGCTCTCCCAACTGGCGCCGTCCGTGTCCGTCACGTCCTGTGACTTGCAGGAGCGGACCCAAGAGCCGGGGGCTGCGATGTCCGGCTTGATCCGTCCATCGTCGACCGGCCCGCGGCTGCTCGACTGGGCTAGGGTGTCCGGTGCGCTGCCGCCGCGATTGTGATGGTTGGCGACGGCGATCGAGTTCTTCGCCGTCGCCGGTGGCGAGATGCCGGTCGTGCCGTCGTTGCCAGCGCTGAACAGCACTGCCTGTCCATCGTACGACCAGAACTGATCGTATCGTGAGGTCCGGCTGTCGACGTCCTCTGCCGAGGTGGTGTACTCGTTGTGGCTGGTTCCAGAACCCCATGAATTGGTGTGTATGAAGGCGCCTTCGGAATACGCCGTCCGCAGCATGTAGTCCATGCTGGCACCGCTGAACTGGCCGCTGTTGTCGTCCTCCATCGCTTGAAAGTACAACCTCGCCTCGGGCGCGACGCCTGTGTAGCCGCCGCGACTGCCGCTGCCGAGCACCGTGCAGGCAACATGCGTGCCGTGGCCGCTGTGGACGTCCTCGGTCGAGGGGTCGTTGAAGGTGACCGAGACGACCTTGTCGATTCTGCCGTCGAAGTCGCCGTGGTCCTGATCGATACCGGAGTCGGCGACCGCGATGACCTGACCGCTGCCGTTCAGATCGGTGATGAACGCACCGGCCGCCTCGGCGATCCGCATGTGGGTCTGAGCGCGGTCGTTGTGAATCCGCCAGTCCGGCGGCGCGGCGAGCCATGCGACGGCTGGCGATGCGGCCAGTTCGGCGATCTCCTCGACCGAGACGGAGCCTTCGTGGCGGCCTATGTCGGTGCGACGTGAATCCGCCGAATGGTGCTCGAACACGAGTCCGAGGTCTCCTATCGAGCCGGGTGCTTCGAAGACATCGTCCGGGGTCCCTTCCGCATTGCGCCAGCCGGTCGCCTGCACCGATAGATGATGGCTCGCTCCACCGACCAGCACCTCTTCCATCAACGGTGAGTCAACCATCAGGGCGATCGGCACCGGCTGTACCGAGACGACGACTGGAATCGCCGACAGCCCGTTCCGATACGACGGGGCGGCTTGCACCAGGAAGCCGGATGGCGGGATGTGTGCCCTAACCACCACCTGCTGTTCGAGGGACTGACGCGCAGCCCACAGGTCGGCCGCACCTTCGACGATGACGAGTGAGAGGTCCGACCGGTGTTCGGTGAATCGGGAATCCAGCGGCTCGTCGAACCGCCAGCCAGTCGAATCGACGGTACCGATGCGAGTCCAGGCGGCCGTCTCTCGCGGTTCTGTCCCGGTCGCTGGCAGCGCTGTGAGTCCATCTGGTTGCAGATCGCGGATGCTGTCTGGGTCGGGCTCGATGAGGCGGACATCTGACCTGCCACCGTCATCGAGTAGGCCGTCATCGGCAACCTCAGAGGCGGTGGTCTGTTCGGGCGGTCCGACGAGCAGCGATGTCGGCCCCAGAAGCAGCAGGACGAGTAGCAGTGCGGCGCGACCGAACCTCATCGGCATCGGCCCTAGGGGGCCGATGAGCCCGCTTTATCTGTTACCGCGTCGAGTCCGGCCATGCATCGAACGATGCCGGGCTCAGAACCAATTGACTGGTGCTCGATCGGTGTAGGTGGCGCTGGTCCACTCGCCGACCTCGTGCGACCACATCGAGACCCGCTGCTGACCGCCGTGATCGGTGAAGGTCAGATCGACCTCGATCGTGTAAATCTCCCAGACCGAAGCGCCCTCGACCAGCAGTTCCAGGTCATCCCCGGCGACCGAGGTGTGAGCCGGCAGGTTCTGGGCTGCGAAAGCCGCCTCACCCAGCACCTCGCCGGCCGCGTCGACGAAGCGAACCTCGACCGACAGAGAGGTCACCTCGCGGCTGCCGGTGTTGTGTCCCTGGAGCAACACGACATGGCCACCACCTCCCTGCATGTACACTACATCGACCGAGATCGCGTCTCGCGGCACCGCGAACTGATAGACGCCGAACGCGGAAGCGAGCAGCACCACCATCATGGCGGTCGCGAGCACGACCCTGACAGGTGTCACCTGAGAAGCTATGATGCGCGCCTTCTCGAGCGTCTGATGTGCCAGTTCGACCTCGTCGGCACGAACCGTCCGACCGCCGACATCGACCGGTGCCGACCGTTCGTCCTCGACCCGCTCCAGCAGGCCACGCTCCTTCCGCGGCTTCGGCTCGTCGGCCGTGCCGTGCATGCTGTGAGCGCCCTCCAGCGTCTCGTCAGCCAGCCGAACCACCTCCGAACAGGGTCATAGCCAGAGTCAGCGCCAATGTCGCCAGCGGTTCCGGTGCCAGCACGTGCGAGGTGCTGCCGTCGAATCCGGGCAGATTATTGAGGATGGACAGGTCGGACGCGAGTCCGTTCACGCCCACCGTCGTGCCGGTCGGCACATGGCTGGTCGTCTGTGCATCGATGAGAACCGCCCTCACATCGAGCGTTCGGCCAGCGAATTCTACGCTGACCCTAGCGTTGACGATTATCCTGCCACCCTGCACATCGTCGATGATGACCAGTGGATAGACGCCGCCGATCTCGTAGGCCTCGATCGTAGCGCTCTTCAGACCCTCGCCGAGAGCCTCCATCTGGATCAGTCTGACTCCTTCGACGAGCGGCACATCGCTCTGTCGGAGATACAGTCTGCCAAGACCGTCGCCACCGCTGCGAATCGCCATGCCGTAGGTCTCCGTCTGGGTTATCGAGAGTCTGTCCGTCAGATCGTCCGCCAGCATCAGAGTGTCTCCCCTCTGGTTAACCGCCCGCCCGGTGACATCCATGTACAGGTCCATGCCCCCAGCAGAGGCGCTGAAATCGAACTCCGTCGTGCCTTGGAACGCCGT
>CAUZSY010000067.1:0-7750 GCA_963582725.1 Candidatus Thalassarchaeaceae archaeon | reverse complement strand
ACGGCGGCGCAAGGACAGCCTCGGCAGCACTGTTGAAGCCCTGCTCTCAGGCGCGCCGCTGGGACTCGGCTCGCCTTGGTTCGATGGGGTCGAGCCGGCTCTCGCGAGGGGGTTGATGGCGATTCCAGGCGCCCGGGCGGTCGAGTTCGGTCGTGGCGTCGCCGCTTCAGTGATGCGAGGCAGCGAGCACAACGATGTCTGGAGTCAGTCGCCCGAGGGCGAGCCGGTCCTCGCATCCGGTGCCGATGGAGCGCTGGGAGGACTCGCTACCGGCGCACCGTTGCGCATCATCGTTCACTTCAAACCACCGAGCAGCATCGCTACGCCACAGGACACCCTGCATCTGCCGTCCGGCGAACAGCGGCCGCTGGTCGTCAGGGGCCGACACGATCCTGTGTTGGCGCCGCGAGCCGCGCCGGTCGTCGAGGCGGTGGTCAGACTCGTCATCTGTGACCTCTGGTTGCGGAGGCACCGTGCCATGGAGGAGGTCTGATCGATGCAGGTGCTGAAGTTCGGTGGCTCGTGCTTGGCCGACCATCGCGATCTCGACCATATCGCGCGCGGAATCGAGGCTTGTTCGAGCCCTCCAGTCGTCGTGCTGTCGGCGATTCGTGGCGTCACCGACGAACTCGTCAGCATCCTCGACCGAGCCGAGAGCCTCGGTCTGTCGGAGCCGGACCGGGCGGCATTCGTCGAGGGAATGCGCGCCAGACATCTCTCATTCTCTCCGGATCTGGCGGCGAATCCAGAGATGCTGGAGTCCTTCGACGGGCTGTTCAGACAGGTCGATGAGGATCTCGCCGCGATTGCGCACTCACCGCCCGCCCGCCGGTCCAGTCAGGCAGTGATCCGTGTTCTCGCGGCCGGTGAGCGCGCCTCGATACTCGCGGTCGCCGCAGGGCTTCTCGAACGAGGTCTCGAGGTCGAGCCCGTCAGGAGCGAGCAGATCGGCATCAGGCTCAGTGTCAGCGAGGCGTTGGCTCGCATCGACCTCGATGCGACGAGAGCGAATCTATCCCTGCCGGACGGCTGCATCCCGCTGTGCACCGGCTGGTACGGCATCGATGCGGAAGGCGATCTCGCGCTGCTCGGTCGAGGCGGTTCAGACTGCACCGCCACCGCGCTGGCGACCATACTCTCGGCCGAGGCGGTGACCATCTGGCGAGACACCCCCGGGGTGCTGGCGATCGATCCGTCCTGGCAGTTGCCGGGTCGCCGGCTCGGCTACCTGTCGTACGCCGAAGCGCTGCAATTAGCGACCACCTCGGATTCGCTGTTGCACCCGGATGCCATCGAACCGCTCATCGATCTCGGCATCCCGCTCTATGTCAGACCGCTCCGTTCGACCGATGAGCCGGGTACCCTCATAGGTCCCTCGATAGTCCTCGATCCACCCCGGATAAGGGCCCTCGCCTGCCGCCGCGGCCTGAACGAGGTGCTCTGGCGTGTTCACCCTGGCCGTGGACTGAGTCGTACTCTGGGTGCTCTTTCCAGAGCCCTGCATCACCGCCGAATCCGGGTCTGGTCACTGCGCGGCGACTCGCATGGGATTCGTGTTCTGACGGACGAGAAGGACGTGATTCGGATCGGCATGACGATTCGGACCTTCGATGGTGACGCGCCGATCGAGCCGAGCCCGCCGCTCGCTCTGCTGACATTCATCGGCGAGGCGCTCGGCACGGCGGAGGACGTCGAGGAATCGGTCCTGGCGGTCACGCGTGCGGCCGGCATCAGGATGCGACCGCTCGGTGATGGGCTGTCCGAACACGGCTTCGACATGCTGCTGCCGGAGTCGGACGTCAAGCGAGCGGTGCCAGCGGTGACCGAAGCCTTCGGCCTGCTCGAAGCCTGAGCCCTCCAATGCCCCGCCCTCCCCTACGATGGGCGAGAACTGCCGGGGCTGTTTCTGGGTCCATGTCGACTAGATTGCCCTTTGCGAATACACAGAGGCTCGTAGGAACGCAGAGATTTCTATGTCGATAAGGGTCAATCAGGAACATAGGTGAACGGTCGTCTGATACTGCTCACAACCTCTTGCCCGCCACAGTGCGGCCATACCGGGTGTCGTTCAGGCATGACGGATTCTTAGCCGAGCGAGCCGACTCGATTCGGCGGGTGAGGAGATCATTCGCCTCTTTCGCGGAACTGCTGGATTCGCAGCGGCATATTCAGGCCGAACATGCCAGCCACGATCAGGAAGACGATCATCGTTCCGAGAGCGACCCCATAGACGCTGGTCAACTCGACGCTCTCGCCGAGTCTGAGGGCCGCTATCGGATCGAACATCCTGACTATCGCTGGGACGATCAGGTTGACGAGCAGCGTGATCAGCGCGACAGCGCCGGCGACGATGGGCGTTATCAGGAGGGAGGCGTAGTATCTGGACAGGATCCTCTTCTCATTCATCACATACACTTCCTGAGTCCGGATCGATGTGTCTAGGATCGAGAATCGGATCACTCCGTTCGAGAGTTCCATGTACATCACGAGACAGACAGCATACATGATCAGCAGCAACTTCTGCGCCATCTCTCCCTCGGGCAGCAGGGCCAGATCGAAGCTGACCTTCGAGGCGGCGAACCGGAGCGACACCAGGATGAAGAAGATGTAAGATGCGAGGAGGAAGCGCTGATCGCGCTGGAACAGGCCCCAGAAACCCGCCACGATGCCTAACAGAATGACCAGCAGATGGATCATCAGGCCCAGCCAGGCGATGCCGAGGGCATTTGTCATCCAGAACCATGGGGTGCCGGATACCGGCGTCACGATGTAGGTCAGGACGGCGAGCAACACCATCACCGCGGCAGCGCCGATCTGCAGGTTCTGGACGCTGCGGGCAGCCGGCAGGAACTTCATCTTCGGAACCAGTGGGCCACCGAACAGAGATTCGACGAAACTCGGGATGTGGACGTCTGGAATCGCATCCTCGGGAAGTTCGGTCCCCAGTGTGATGCGACCGGCCGCCTTGCGTCGTGACGGCGGCGTCGAGCGGGCGGTCTTTCCCTCGTACAGATGAGCGGTGTCGGAGCCACCGCTGGATGGCTTTTGACTGGTCGCCATTCATCTCACCTCAGAATCCTCTGGCTCCTGCTAGCGCGGTCGATAGCAGCATGTCCGGTTCCCAGTCCACTACGTTGGCACCGAGGCCGCGAAGTTCGGAGATCAGGATGTCACGCTCGGTCTTCAGCACCTCGTAACCGGTTCGGTCCAGCCGCCTTGCATCGAACTCGAACTCGAGGCTGGATGGAGACAGCACAGTGGTGTCGAAGTCGCGCGCTCGGAGGTCGCGGATCGCGTCGACCACGGTCTTGTCATCCTCCAACGGACTCATGATTATGATCGGGCTGCCCCTGTTGATGTGCGGCAGGATACGGTTCGTGACGACTTTCAGGGGTGTGTTGCCCCGGGCGCTCGCTCCGGCAAGTTTGGTCAGCAGCATGTACAGTTGCTTCTTGCCGGTGTCCCGGTCGACGCTGATGATCTCATCGCCGTAGATGACCAGACCGACCGAGTCACGCCGAGACAGGAAGTACTGCGCCAGGCTGGCCGCAGCTCGTGTGCTGTAGACCAGCGAGTTGCGGCTGACCGGGCCGGTCTCGGCCATCGATCTGCTGTCGACGATCAGGATGATGTCGCTGACAGCATCTCGCTCGAACTCGTTGATCATCATCTTGCCCATCCGTGCCATCGCCTTCCAGTTGACCTTCTTCATCGGGTCGCCCGGCACGTACTCGCGCAGGTTGTAGAAGTTCGAGCCTTCGCCCGGCTGTCGGATGTTGACGGCACCGGTGAAGATCTTCGGCACCTTGCTCTTGACGAACGCGTCCTTGATGTCCTCCATCTTCGGGAACACCAGGAAGTCGTCGTACAGATGGATCTCCTTCTCGCGGTGGAACAGACCGAAGGTGTCCTGGACTCGAACGGAGACGGGGCCTATCGAGTAGAATCCTCTGAGCGGACACTCCAAGGTGTACTTCAGTTCCGTCTCACGCCTGCCCCCGAGTTCCATGAGAGCGTAATTCGCCCCCTTCTTCACCCGCATGACCTCCGGGACGCTGTCCCTCACCTCCAGAATCTTCGAGAGCGGAGACAGATTCTGAATCCGCAGAACGATGTCGATCTCGCTGTCTTCGAACACCCTGGCCTGCGACAGCAGACGCATCGCGTTCAGGCTGCCGAAGGCGGCGCCCTCATCGAAGTCCTCGTCATCGAGCCGGCGACCGGTCGAGGAGACGTCGGCATGCGAAGTGCGGAACGCCGCGTAGGTCAGGAATGACAGAAGCACGACGGCTACGGTCACCAGTTGCTGGTTCCGAAGCACCAAGCCGAGCAGATAGAGCGCTGTCGCTAACGATGCGAACATCGCTGACTTCCTGCTCCACGCCACCGACTCGACCTCCGTCCTGCCACCGATCCGCTCAGACCGTCGGCACCGGCACCTGCCGAAGGATGTCTCCGATGACTTCCTGAGTCTCCAGTCCCTTGATCTGGTGCTCCGGTTTGAGGATCAGACGGTGGGCGATGGCCAGCACCGCGACCGCCTTGACATCGTCCGGCGTGACGAAGTCACGGCCGCGCATCGCAGCCGCGGCGCGGCCCGTCTTGAGCAGCGCTTGCGAACCACGCGGAGATGAACCGACGAGGACACGTGGATCCTCTCTGGTCCGCGACACGAGTTCGACCATGTACATCCGCACCGCCGGGTCGACATAGACGTCTTCGATCGCCTGCTGCATCGCGACGACCCGAGCCGGGTCGGTGATGACCTCGACGTCGACCGCGTCCTTCCTGCGGGCGATCCTGCGGGCCAGGATCTCGTCCTCGTCAGCTCGGTCCGGGTATCCGACGCTCATCTTGAACATGAATCGGTCCAACTGAGCCTCAGGCAGCGGATAGGTGCCTTCCTGCTCGACCGGGTTCTGGGTCGCCATGGTCAGGAATGGCGCCGGCAGCTTGTGGGTCACCGTACCTATGGTCACCTGCTTCTCCTGCATCGCTTCTAGCAGAGCCGCCTGAGTCTTCGGCGGTGCCCGGTTGATCTCGTCGGACAGCAGCAGGTTGCAGAAGATCGGTCCCGGCTTGAAGGTGAACTCGCCTTTCTTCGCATCGTAGATGTTGGTGCCGGTGATGTCGGCCGGCAGCAGGTCAGGCGTGAAAGAGACACGCTTGAAGTCGCAACCGAGCGAGTCAGCGAAGGTGTTGGTCATCAGGGTCTTCGCGAGACCCGGATAATCCTCGAACAGCAGGTTGCCGTTGGCGAGGATGTCGACCAGCACGTTATCGATGACATGCGCCTTGCCGATGATGACCTTGGCGATCTCAGCCGCGATGGCCTGACCGATGGCCCCGACGGCGGCGAGACGCTCTCGTACCTCGGGGCTGCTCTGGTGCCGGGCGGCTGGCGCGGCCGCAGCCTGCGGCGGCGGCGCAGCAACCTGTGGCGGCGGCGCGGCGGCCGCTGGAGGCGGCATCGCGGCCGGCGGTGGCGCGGCGGCATGGGCGGTCGGTGGCGGTTGGGCTCCTGGTTGGGGTGGTGGTGGTGCCTGCATTCTATCTCACTCTCCAATATTTTCTGGTCATTCTTGCACCCCCCACCGGCGAATCGCCAGCAGGAGCCCTCTGAGCTCCTCGGGGGAATAGGTACGGTTGGCGCTGTACGCCAGTTCGACGAGCCGCGGGTCACGGATCATCGTTTGAACTTCAGCCGGACTCTTCAGCGTCATCTGGTCTCTGGTCAGGTCATGGAATATCCTCACCTTGGTGAACAGCGCTTGTTGAACTCTGCTCCGATACGTAGTGGGGTCGAGTTTGTTCGGCCGTTCCCTGAATCTCGTCAGATCGAACACATGTCGCCAGTTCGACTTCTCCGGTACGATCATGATCGCGACCAGCAGAAGGAGCAGTAGATTGAGGATGATCAGCCATTTCAGGAAAGCGTCGCTGGTCAGCAGCACGATGGTCGACATCACATCGATGAACGGCGCCGAGGCGACCCCTGTGACGTGGCGGCTCTCGTCAAAGACGATCTGGAATTCGCTGCGGGTGTTCTTCACTGAGGTCGATAACTCGCTGTTGTCCAACTCCATCATCGACCAGATTAGCGCTTCGAAGTAGGCGCTGTTGCCCTGCCACTGGTTGTAGCCGTTGATCTGGTGCATCCAACACGCTTGCGACTCCAGCAGACATTCCTCCTCCAGCCCCGCTTCCTTGGCCCTTGCGAGGTCCCAGTAGACGTTCGCGAAGGCCTCGTCGTCGGCCACGAAGACGATGCTCCCTGTGACGCTCAGGCGGCCGTACTTGTCACCGTCCTCGCCGGCTTCTCGAAGCGTGTCGAGAGCCGAGATGTTCGGATAATCGATGCGGACCATCAGAGCGAGGTCTCCCGGTTGCGGGTTCTCCGGGTTGGTCGAGTCGCCATCACCGACGATGTCGATGAAGGCGCTGCGAGAGGAGAGACCGATCGCATTGACGTCGCGTGGAATGTAGTCCTTGCTGGTCGGGTCATCGGTGGCCACCTCTTCGTACTTGATTCCGGTCGGCGCGCGGAACATGACCGGCATCCGACACTTCTCGATCGCACTGCCATAGACTCGCAGCGCGTTCTTGTCACAGGCGGTCCGATAACCACCGGCTGACATCTCATCGACGTCGTTGACGAGGCTGGCCACCGACCAGACGTTCTTCCAGTTGGCGGACATCGGGGTGCCGTCGGCGTTGTACTGGTACCAGTGCTGATCCTCGTCATGCATCGGATCATCGAAGTAGGTGACGCCGAACTTCTTGGCCAGCCGGTTGGCGTTCGTGTTGTCAGCCGCGACGATCACCTTGCCACCCTTCTGGGTGACGAAGTCGTGGATGTGCTGAGATTCGGTCTCATCGATCGGCTTCTCCGGTCCGACGATCATCAGCAGGGTCCGATGCGGTTCCTTCCAATCATTGACCAGCATCGGGGTCGACATCGTGTTGGCCACCGTATAGCCCTCACCACCACTGCCGAGACTGTAGTGCATCTCGGTCAACTGGTCGAGATCATCGCCGTCAGAGGCCGCATAGGCGCTGTAAGAAGTCGACTTGCCAATTGTGAACAGCATAGGCAGAACGAGAACCAGCATCAGGGTGAGGATGAGGGATATCGCGATGACCGTGTTGAAGCGGCTTGAGGGCTCTTCATCCTCGGTCACGAATACCTTCCCCATATCAAAGCGGTCATGCGATTGTCATGACTACGGGCCGGCGAATCTCATTTTGCGGATATATGTTGCTGCGCCTCGGTCACCGTCTCCAAAGGGGTTTCAAACAGACTGTTTGCGTATCATCGAGAGACACGACGCCGATGCTGCATCTCCATACACCTTCCGTGGTTCATTCGACCGGCTGCCGCCGTGAGCAATGACAAGGCTGTCAGCACGGCGCCAGGCCCGGGCAGATTCGATTGCACCACGATACCTGGGTCAGCGGGTCCGTCAGGCTCTGCCGCCCCTCCTTCACCGACCGCTGTACGCCCGACCTCGACCTCGATCCTAACCTCGGCTCTTGTCCAGCCGTCGTCGCCGTTCGAGCGGATCGAGATCTCGACGGTGCACTGCCTGTCGGGATGGCTCGGCGACGCCTCGATGGTGAACTCGTGCGAGAAGGTGGCGCTGCCCTTCGCCAACTGCTTGCCGGCCAGTGCAGCGGTGCCCTCGGTCGACAGCAGTGGACAGTCGTCATCGACCTCCACCTCAGCGATGCTGTCGGCGCTGTTGCCGCT
>CAUZSY010000066.1:0-7863 GCA_963582725.1 Candidatus Thalassarchaeaceae archaeon | reverse complement strand
GTCGATAGCCCTCTGCCTCGGTCGCGACGCTGACCTCTACCTGCTGGACGAGCCGAGCGCACACCTCGATGCGAACGCACGGATGGAGGCGGCGAAGGCGATTCGCAGGACGATGGAGAGCCGGGAGAAGGCGGCGATGGTCATCGACCACGACATCTACTTCATCGACATCGTCAGCGATTCGCTGCTCGTCTTCGAGGGCGTCGGCGGCAGTTCCGGCGAAGCGCACGGACCGCTGCCGCTGCGCCGCGGCATGAACCGATTCCTCAAGAACGTCGGCATCACCTTCCGACGAGACCCCGACAGCCAGAGACCGCGGATCAACAAGAGCGGTAGCCGAAAAGACCGCGAGCAGAAGGCGTCTGGCGAGTTCTTCTACGCTGATTGAGTGGTGGCGTCGACAATGCCGGTCAACCAACCAGCTGCCGGCGGCACGGCCCGTCGACGCAGACACCGGCTCTCAGGCTCGTCGATCTCGACCTGGCGTCGCTGTCCGCGCGCCTGGATGGTCAGCCGCCGGCTCGGACTGCGCGACAGAATCCGACCGGAGATGCTGCTCGGGACCATCATCGAGGAGGCGGTGGTAGGACTGCTGATGGAGTCCGCGCCGCCGCCGGACCAGGGGAGCGTTTCGGAGGCGTTGAGCGGTGCTGGCAACTGGGTCGTCCATTCGAACGGCCGCGAAGTCGAGGAACAGAACAGCGTCGAGTCCTGCATCATCACCTCGCTCGACGAACTGACGGGCTGGCTGGTGAGCCTCGTCCCAGCCGCCGCGGAAGAGGTGCTCCGCCTGCTGCGAATCGGCTGGGATGCCGCTGCGTGGAAGGACGAGGATCGTTCAATCGATGAATTCTCGAACGACGACATGGAGATGATGCTCAAGAACGGCGTCAGGCTGCAGATCGATGAAGCGAAGGCGTGCTTGGAGGATGCCGGCGGCCCATGGCTAGGGCTGTTCCGCTCGACCGGTGATCCCTTCACTCCGGTCGCACCGCGATGGGGCTCCGACGAGGTCGCTGTCGTCGCGGCATCTGATGCGGCGAATGGCGAAGAAGTGGGAGCATCGGGCGGGAAGGTGCAGCCGGTGAGCGGATGGCGTCCTGACGGTGATCAGGTCACATGGTGGGAGGCGTGGGAGGTCTCGAGACCGTGGATGAAGGACCCTAGGATAGCGGCGCCACAGCGGCTGCACCACCCAGATGGCTGGGCCAGCGGCGAGATGGACGTGGTTCATCGATGGCGGCGACAGGCAGTCATCGTCGACATCAAGTCGGGCCGCGGGAACGGGCGCGACCATTCGAGTCTGGAAGCGCAGATCGGCTTCTATGACTGGCTCTGGGGGCAGACCAGGGGTGGCAGCAATGGGAGATCGGAACAGAAAGTCGAGAGATTATCTGGATGGTATCTCAAGGATTGCTATAGATACGATGTGGAAGCGCTGACAACGGAGACTTTGCAGAAGACGACCGAGGAATTCTCGAAGATTCGCAGCAAGATGCTCGATTCTGATTCGGATGCCTGGGGATGGCTCATCGATGAACCCCTGCCGCCCGACCACCCTCTGCACTGCCCACACTGCTCGGGCCACCACCACTGCGCCTGGACCACCGAGCCGGACAGCCGCCCGATGCAGCGATTCGTCCCTCTGCTCTCCGAGGAAGCGATGCGGTCGCAACGAGCTGAAGGTGCCGGTGGCGCCGGTCGTCCGACAGCCATCGCCGACCTTCCCAGACGGGTCACGGTGCGCGGCAACCTCGCCGGTTGGCTCGAGAATCAGGATCCATGGGGAGAGACCGTTCGCATCAGCAGCATCAGGTCGGGAACGACGTCGGTCGTCGTCGAAGAAGCGGAGCCCGGTGTCGTGACCGATGACTGGCGAGGCGACGTGATCATCGTCGATGCCGCGCCGGGCGCTCATCGCGGCAAGGCGAGGCTGTTCGTCGACTCGTCCTCGACGGTCCATCAGGCTGACCCGAGCGCCGATGCGGGTGGCGACCTGACCCGGCTCGGCCTGCTGCCGACCAGAGCAACGGTCGCTGGACGCATCGTCTCGCGCGGCGGCATGAGCGGGGTCGGCCGTGCAGGTCGACCGTGGTCGTTCGAATCGATGCACCTCTGGGACGGCAGCGGGCTGCTGGAGATCGTCGCCTTCGGCCGCGACCGGACCCGTTCGTTCTCCGACCTCGTGGTCGGCGACGACGTCCGAATCGAACACGCATCGATGACCTGGCGGGACGGCGCGCCACAACTCTCCATCGATGCTCGGGCGACCCGTATCATACGACTCGCGGCGGCCGACGACGCCGACCCTGAACCGTGATCAGGTGCAACGGCGCGCCGCTGTGGGTGCCGAGACGGGAGCCCTCGTTTGCGATGCGGCACAGTTGATAGACGGCGGTTATGAATCGCCGGCTCGTGCCCATCGTCCATCTGCCGCAGAGTGAGCAGCGGATCTCGTCGTACAGCCGACTCTCGGCATCGCAGATCGGCCGCTGGAACGCCTGCCCGCGGATCTGGTGGTACGAGGCGAGGATGAAGATCAAGTCGCCGCTGCCGCCCGTCATCGCGCGCGGCAACGCGGTCGAGGAGTGCGTCTGTCGCGTGCTGCGTGAGACCCCGGTGCTGATCGAGGCCGATGCGGTGGGCCGGATACTGACTTCGCCGCTCGATGAGGACGGCTTCCCGACGCTCGATTCGCCAGACGGCTGGCCCGGTCCGACCATCGAGCCGCTGCCGCGCGGACAGTGGCCGTCGTCTGCGGAGGCGCTGTCCGAATGGGCCCACAGCCGCATCGACGCGCACTTCCAAGAGTGCTGGGACGGCGCGGTGGCTGAATGGCGGAGCCTTACGAACACGGTCGGTGACGCGGCTGATCTGGAGCCGGAGCCGGCCAGCCGGATGGCACACGTCGCGATCGATCTGCATCTGCAGGAGGTAGCCAGATGCGAGGCGATGAACGGCGGTCCTCGACTCGATGAGTGGCGACGCGGCGGTGGCCGAGGTGAATGGCCGGCTCCCGACGGCTTCCCACGGCTGCTGGACGGGCCACCAATCGAAGCTGAACCCGAGGGAACGGTGACCTGGGTCGAGGCGTGGGCGATCGCCAGGCCGTGGTTCGTCGACCCCGACGCTAGGAAGTTCACATCGGCGACGGTTCATCCGGAGCAGTGGTTCCAGGGAGAATACGACTTGATACATCGATGGGACGGTGATGTCAGGATAGTCGACCTCAAGGCCTCGGTCGGCGACAACGACCGTTCCGCATCCTATGTCGATCAACTGCGCATCTACGCGTGGCTGTGGTGGAGCACCCATCAACGAGCGGAAGCGGTGAGCGGGTTGGAGATCTGGTATCTCGGAGCACCGGATGCCGGCGGAGACGCCCGGAAGGTCGTCGACGCTCCGACGATTCCCGACATGGAAGAGATGGATCGGCGCTTCCAAGCCATGCACGATAGGCTCTACAGCGAGGAATTGACCGAATCGGACTGCCCTCCGGAACCGAGAGGCCTCATCCCGTTCGATGCCGGTGGAGTCCAGCGAGGCGAGGCAGACGCACCGGAATCACGCTGTCAGTCGTGCGCTCATCGGGGTCTCTGCGAAGCCACCGACCACGACCCGGACCTGCCCGTTCACGAGGTGGTTGAGCACCTCGGTCAGCCTCAGAGGGTGTCTCGGCTGGCCACCCTGGAGGCACGCTGCACCGTCCGCGGCCGGGTCTTCAGCATCATCGGCCCGAGCATCGACGAGGCAGGTGGCGTCGATTTCAACTTCGAACTGCGGCAGGGCATGGATGCGGCGACCGTCAAGCCGGCGTGGGGTGTCAGGCCTCGAGATGTATGGCGGGGCTTGGCGAAGGATGCTGATGTTCGGGTGGTGGATGGCCTCGCCAAGGTCTGGCGCGGCCGACTGGAGATCGAGGTCGATGACGTCGCGCGCATCGAGAGAGCCGGCGAGCCGAACGAAGATGAACAGGACATGATCGACATACACCCGCGCGCCAACGTGGTCGGCCGGGTCTGGTCGATCGATTCGAGGCGAGGTGTGCTGCCGAACGGCGAGACCTCGACCCGCTGGGCTCTGACCATCGTCGACGAGAGCGGAATCGCTGGCGTCGTCGCATTCAGGTCGATGATTCCGACCACCGCGCCGGCTGTCGAGCGCGGCGATTGGATCGGCATAGTCAACGGCGAGATCGGCGAGTTCGCCGGCCGCCGACAGATCAGGTTCGGGCCGGGCACGACGCTGCTCCACCTGCGCGACGCGGACCGTCTGACGGATTGGTAGATCAGCCGCCTGAGGAGACTATCACCGCTTCCAGGGAGACGTCCGACTTGATCAGCGTCGTGTGCGGGATCACCCTCTCACCGGCCGCGACCAGCACCGTCGAGGGCATGATGCCGAGCCGCTCCAACAACTGGTTCACGGTCATCGGGCCCTCACTCTCCACCACTCGGGACTCGCCGTTCACGAGCAGGGTGACGCGCATCATCTTCGCCGCGGGCGCCTGACTGCCATCAACCCTGCGCGAGAACAGACCAGCCAGCGCTCGAGCCTGCTGGCGCGAACTCGAGAGAGGTGAGACTTATCCGAGGCGCGCGAGTCGGCGGGGGTGCAGCCGAGATCGCATAGCCCGGTATCGCGGTGGATTCGAAATCCACTGTCCTTGTGACGCGGGAGTTCAAATCTCTCTCTCGGCGCCTCCCCTGAAATCGTCATACTGCTTGACTCACCCCCCCGAAAAAGGACGGAGCTCGTGGTTAAGCGGCGAACCGCCCGTAATCGATAACCGACTGATCAGGTGAGTCATTAGTGGGTGTCGGTGAGTCAATTCTGATGGCGATATTACCGTGACGGCGCTGCGCCGCAGTGCTTGCAGATAGCATCGTTATGCTCTCCGTTGCAAGCAGGGTAGTCTTCGTGGAACCGTACTGGGTCGCAATCATCGCAGAAGCGGCCGCAGGCCTGCTGAAGGAGAAGGCGAGGGTGAAGGCACTTGTAGCAAACTTCCTGATAGTTGAGATCCGCTCTCACTTCGTCTGCCATGCCGACCACTCAGGTCAACCAATCTTTCAATACTGCGAGCGGCTTCAATTGGACACCGATTCGACGGTTTCCCGCGCTTTCAGGATCGGTTTACGACTGGAACGCCTGCGCGCCGAACTCGACGACTCGATCGAGGCGCGCATGGGCGAAGCGCTCGCATCGTCCGCGGGCGGCAAGTCGCGCGACGCCGTCATGCCGGCCCTGGCCGCCGCCGCTGCATCAGGAGCGCCCGGACATGACGGAGGCGGGCGTCGTCAGCGAGGATGGCTACGAGTGGCTGACCCGCGAGGACGGGACATGGTACCGGCCAACTGGTATGCCTGCCGAGTGGGAATTGTGGAACGGTTGAACGGAGCCCCATTTCCAATCCCTGTGGTCAGACGTAGAACTCTGGGGTCGGTTCGGAGTCGCCGAGAAGGATGTCGAGTTCCCGCTGGTCGATCTCAAGATCGCGGCGAATCCGGTCGGCCAGTTCCTCGGTCTTGTCGACCGGCACGTCGAGGTCTATCGAGAATCCCCTCTCCAGCCATTCGACGAGACGACCGGCCGCCTGCGCGTCGACCACCGAACCGATGGTCTCGGCGACCGCACACGCTGCCTTGACACCGTGCAGCGGTGCCAGCGAAGCGAGCAGCGCATTGGTGCCGATGACGCCGGCTCGCGGTTCCTTCCGGCTCGCTTCGAGACCCGCCTCGGCGAGGCTGGCCTTCGTCGCATCGTCCATGCAGACGAGATGAATGGCATCGTCGGTGACGTCCGCCGCCAGTCCGGCCAGCACCAGCATCATCGGTGACTCCGACGCCGCGATCAGATCGAGCAGGGTCGTCGCCACCTCGTACTGGCCGGACGGAGTGAGTGGTTGAACAGAGCCGCAGATGGTCAGGACCGTCCGACCGTCAGGCGTCTCGACTCGATGTATCTCCAACCGCGGCGGTGCCAGCAGCCCGTCCTGCAGCATCGCGTGCGGTGGATAGTCCGGATGCAGGACCCACGCGAGCAGGGTCGAATCGTGTTTCTCGACCAACGCGTCGATGATGATCTTGCCGACGTTGCCGACGCCAGGCAGGGCTTCCAGCAGAATGTCGTGGGCAGGCAAGCAGTCGCCAGAGAACCAGTGCACGCGGGTGCGATTCACTCCTCTTCACCCCGTGCCGGCAGAGACTCCAACCACTCCTTCGAGCCGACCTTCAACCGCTCTCTTCTTCGCTCCCCCTGCTGGTCCTCTGGTGAGAACCTCAGTGGCGCTGCGGCGACCATCTGGATGCTGCACTCCGGGCAGTCCGGGCCGAGGCCATGTCGGCCGCAGGCCGGGCACTTCTGGAGACGACTTCGGGCCATTCCGCTTCACCGACCGACTGAAGCGTCATCGTGCGGCCCAAGAACCATTCGCAGGCCGCTGTCGGGACGACATCAGTCGTGCGACGCTTGGAAGGAGCCATCGACGCCAGCGATAATCTCGCTGGCCGACTGGACGGCGGCGTCCCAGGCATCGAGACCCGCCTTGTAGTCCGGTGCCGTGATCTCGACCCGGTAGCGAGGTGCTCCGTCGTAGAAGCAGGCGACCTCGACCTCGGCCTCCTCGTCGCAATGGGTCTCCGACGCCTGCAGTGCGGTGCGAATGCAGTTCACGCCCTCGACGCCCCACACCTCGATCTTGAAGGCGCCGCGGATGGTGATGAACGGTGGCACTATGTTCTCGTCTGCGAGTTCGACGAGGATGTCGATCCAGTCGCCCTCGAATCCGGCGTCCTGCAGTGAGCCGGGGCTGATCGCCGCCTCCTCGAACGCGCCGTACAGCGTGCCGAACGCTTCGGTCAACTCGCTGGCGTGACCACCGACCTCCTCTGGCTGCCATCCGGCCCGGTCGCCGACGATGCGCAACAGCTGGCTCGCACGCTGCTCGTTCTTCCACCGCTGCAGGGTGTCCCGGCGACGCTCCTCGCTGACCAGTTTGATCGACAACTCGACGCTGCGGCGGTCCCTCCGCACACGCAGAGCCTTGGCGACGACTCGCTGGCCCTCACGGATGTGAGCCCGGATGTTCCGGACCCAGCCTGCGGCGATCTCGCCGATGAAGACGAATCCTTCGCGCTCGTCGTATCCATCGAGAGTCAGGTAGGCGCCGTTCTCCCTGACGCGCTTGACGGTGCAGACGAGGAATTCGCCCTCATCGGGCCATCCCTCTCCATTCATTGCTCTGGACCACCGACTCACTCGAGTTTCTCTTGCACGACGCCGCCGACCAGATCGGCCTTGCCACCGGCTGGACGGGACAGAGTCGCACCACAGATGGCGCAGTTGATGACGGTGGCCGAGCGGTCGAAGAGGATCGCCTCATTGCCACAGTCCCTGCAAGCGACGCGAATGAAATTGCCTGACATGCTTCGCCACCTCACTTGTCGACGAGTTCGAACTTCTTCGCCCGCTTGCACGGCGGTGTGTGTGCCTTGCCGGTCTCGGTGCAGCGATATAGGATGTTGACTCGCTTCGTCGGCTTCTCCCGACCCTCTGGCTTCGGTCGTGGGAAACCACGGTAGCCAGCGGTGACTCGGCGGAATCGGCGCTGACCCCATTTCATCTCGCTGGCTCGCCGCTTCTTGACGCGCTCGACGGTGTGCATGGTGTGCCGACCGGCCGAGGGGCTGTACCGCTTGACCTGACGTGGCATCTTGACCATCATCTCACCTCTAGAACGCAGCCTTGCGACCGTCGAGCCCTATATGAGCGTGTCGAGTTGCAGCGGCTCGACTCTCGGGTGACTGCTCCGCATCGGGCGTCGTGCGCGCCAACATGATAAGCGAGTCTCGATGGACCCGT
>CAUZSY010000065.1:0-7903 GCA_963582725.1 Candidatus Thalassarchaeaceae archaeon | reverse complement strand
GGGCTGTATTGCACCGCTGCGGCAGTTCCGACTGCGACCTTCTAACCAGTCTCCTCAATTGTTTCCTTCAGTTCGCCGCCCCATTGATACAACGCCCGTAGGGTGTAGAACGCTGCTACGCCCGCGAGGCCGATACCTGCCGCTGCTATGACCGATCCCGCTGCTACGCCGTATGAGGCGACGGCCAGCCCGTTCAGGATGGGTTCGACCTGCTCCCGTTCCCAGACGCCCATCTCGATGCGATGCGTCTGCACCGTGTCGGACGCTCTGCGAGGCATGGCCTACACCGTCGCGAGGGCTATGACCCGCAGCACCCAGCAGAGGTATGGCACCACGGCGGCGCTGTCGTTGCTCGCTATGGCCGTATTGATGTCGCCCTTGACATCATTGACGGTGATGCTGCCGCCGGCGCATCTTCACCCTCCATTGACCCCGCCCCGCCTGTCGAGCAACAGCCACTCATTCAGCCTTGCCAGTCCTAGGAACCACCTGCTCAGTCGAGCAGGCCCTTGCGGAACTCACGCGTCTTGTCGACGCCGGGGAACTGGTCCTCGGACTCGCGATAGACCGTCTTCATGTTGTTGATGAAGTTGGGCTGATCGGTGATCATCAGCAGTTTCCTGATGCCGTAATCCTTCTCACCGTCGAGATATGCGAGCACTATCTCCATCGTCAGCCGGGCGCCTTCACGGTGCGGATAGGCGAAGACATCCATGCTGAGCGGCGGCATCACGACGGTCTCGCATTCGTCGATCCCATCGATGATCTCGAACAGCGCGATATACGCGTCTCGCAGCAGTTCGCGTCGCTGCTGATCCTGATTCGGTCGGCGGCAGTCAGGACTGACCACGTGCACCAGATGCTTGGCCGGCAGACCGAACGGAGCAGTCAGAACCGCTTCGCCGACCGGACAGGGCTGTAGGTTGTCCAGTCGCCTTCCCTTGGCAATGACTACGCAGGCGGCCCGCAACTCCTCCCCAGCGACGTCATGAATCCGTGAATCGACTCCCTCGCGACCGGCCAGTCGGTTGTTGGCACCGGTCACCATGACGTCGCATTCGACGCCGGTCAGGTCACCGAACATGACCCATATCTGAGAGTGTCTGCAATCCCGTACGACCAGCGTCTCGACCATGAGTCGAGCAGAGGAGGGCGTTCGCTATATGGCCATCGTCGGAGCGGGCTTTGCTCTGACACGAGAGCGATGACTCAAAACGGACCATCATCGCGAGTCCGGGTGTGTCCAGCGGACGCGTCGTCTCGCTCGTCCTGTCCCTGATGCTGGCGAGCAGCCTCTCTCCGCTGCTCGCCATCCCTCCAGAACCTGACTCCCCTTTGCCTTCCGATATCCAGCGATTCGGCGACGGCGGCGCGCCCGTCGATCCATGGAACGAGACGCCGTTCCGTACCGTCGCGGTGCCAGGCGGCTTCAGCCACCAGACCTATGCGGACTATTCCGATGTCGCGGTGATCATCAACAACCGTAGCGCAGCGAGCCGCACCATCGGTTACGCGTTCGCCGCGGCGCGCTGGATCCCGGCAGAGCGCATACTCCTGCTGACCAATGACAGCACGCCGACGGCTGAGACCATCACTCCTGAGCAGTACGACGATTACTTCGCGGAGCCGATCTCCGAGATGATCCGACAGCGCAATCTCACCGGCCAGCTGAATGTCCTGGTCACTACGAAAGGAGTGCCGTTGCGGGTCAGCGGGGCGACCAACGCTCGCGCCTCATTCGACTCCGAACTCTCTCTGCTGGACTCCAACCTGCCGACACTGGTGCACGATGGCTGGTGGGGCGGCCACGAGTACGGCCCTTGGGACGCCTCTTCGCCACAGGAATACGCCGGTTGGACCGATGAGCCGCTGCCACGGTTCAGCCGGGCCGAGCAGGGATTCTACATCGTCACGCGGCTGACCGGCTATGATGTCGAGACCGCGCTCGGCCTCATCGACAGAGCGAACTCCTCGCTCGGCAGTCGCGGTCTCGGCGTCCTCGACCTCGCTACGAACCGCAACGGTTCCGGTTACAAGTACTGGAACGACGCTCTCTATCTGGCCGAGACGATCTGGAACGAGACGCTCGGCTACCCAGTCCACTTCAATCAGAATTCAACCTTCGTCACCGATCAGGATGATGTGATGTTCTACTCCTCATGGGGCTCGAATGACGGCTCCTGGAGCCAGAATCACCTGCCGAACGCCGGCTTCGATACGGCCGACTCCGGCTGGCCGACCGGGGCCGAGCATTGGTCGTCGCAAGTACCAGCGATGACGGCGAACGAATCGTTCGACTGGAGCCGGCAGACCGCTGTCAGCAGGAATGGTGCGGCTTCTCTAGAGGGCGTTCTGTCTCCAGCACCGTGCAGCATCACCGAGGCGAACGGGACGGTGGGATTGCTGGCCGAGTACTTCGACAACGCGGGCCTCTCATTCAACCTCAGCCTGATGCCGAACCTGACCGGCAGGCAGTCGGACCATACCAGGAGCGAGTCGCAGATCGACAATGCTGCCTCGAACAGCCCGTGGAGCGGGCTCGATGATCGGTTCGCCGACCGGTGGTCGGTTCGGCACACCGGCTCCATCACGATTCCAGAGAGCGGTAACTGGACCTTCCATCTGAACAGCGACGATGGCACGAAGTTGTGGATCGACGGCGCCGAGGTGGTCGATCATCAGGGTGAGCACAGCATGGCGGAGGTGTCCGATTCGGTCTGGCTCGACGCCGGTAGGCACAGCCTGCGCACCGAGTACTTCGAGCACGGTGGGTCGGCCGGCTTCATCCTCTCGTGGTCCGGTCCGAACCTCAGCAAGCAGGTGATCCCCGCCAGCGCGTTCAGCCGCGGCACAGGTCTGCCGGTGGTCCAGAACGAACTGATCCACCACTGGACATTCGACGAATCGAACGGCAGCAGCGCCGCCGACTCGGTCGGCGACGCGAATCTGACTCTGCACGGCGGCAACGGCAGCGGCTGGCAGCCGTGCCTGTTCGGTAACTGCCTCGCCTTCGACGGCACCGATGACTACGCCGCCGTCGATGTCAGCGACTGGGGCGGCGACTTCTCGGTCTCGCTCTGGCTGAAGACCGACAACAGCAGTCAGGACAGGTACTCAACCGCCTTCGCGGTGAACGATGTCGCGGGCGACAACGCCTCGTTCCAGATCATGGCCGGTGGTGGCACCGACGGCGATTGGGAGGTCTACCACGATGTGTCGTATACGTTCGGCGCAATCGAAGCGGGCGTCTGGACCCATCTCGCCGTGACCTTCCAGAACGGTTCCCTCTACCAGTACATGAACGGCGAACTAGTTCGCAGCACCTCGGTGCCGAACTCGACCATCGACAGCATCGAGCTGTACAAGCTCGGCGTCAATCGCGCCGGCAGCACCTACTTTGAAGGGCTGATCGATGATGTCAGGATCTGGAACAGGACGCTGACAGCGGCCGAGGTCGGAGAGGTCGAGACGACGGCAGCCCGCACCTGTTCAGACCACAGTGCCGCCGGCGGTCGGACCCACATCGAGCAGACATACGACCTGCCGGACGAACTGGATGGACACGCTTGGATAATCTACGGCTACGCGAGCAAGCAGGGCTGGGTCTCGGGCGACTGGCACATCGAGATCGATGCGTACGATGACAACGGCACGCTGCTGACCAGCAACAGCAGCAGCAGCAATTCTCTCGACGATGCCTGGAACTCGCGCACCGTCCGCTTCCGACCGGCCGGCAACGCCACCTCGCTGGTCGTCAGAATGGTCGCATCGCTCGGTCTGACCACGCGTAACGGCTCGGTCTTCTTCGACACGATGAACCTGCGAGCCATACGGCCGCACTTCCAGTGGCAGAACGGCAGCATCGCCGAGACGGCTGTGAGCACCGGCGGCAGGTCGTTCGCCTGGGGTTCCAACTATGGGCAGAGTCTGGTTGCCGACCTGTTGGAGGATGGAGTGTCGGGCGTCAAGGGTTACGTCTACGAGCCGTATCTGACGACAATATCCTACCCGAATCTGCTGTCGGCTTACTACGGCGCAGGTTACAACCTAGGTGAGGCGTACTGGGCGTCGAATCCCGCGATTTCGTGGATGGGAGTCGTGGTCGGCGACCCGAAGATGGCGGCCTACAGCGATCAGCTGCACGATGTCGACGTGGTGGCGGCGAGAACCAACGGTCGTTTGTCGATGGGTGAGAACGGCACCGTCGAGGTGCTGGTCGAGAACCTCGGGCCGGCCGAGGCGAGGGGGTGGCTGGAGGTGAGAGAGAGGATAGGTCAGATCGTCCTGTCAAACGTGTCTCTTCAGATGTCCCCCGGCGACGAGAACGGCTCGCGACGGATCGTCCAGATCCCGGTCAAGACCCAGAGACAGGGCTATGTGGAACTTGTCGTCGAATACATCGCCGATGACGGTCCGGTGCTGAACAGCAGCGAATTCGTGCAGCCGCGGATCCTCAGAGAGCATGTCACAGACAACAACTGGCTGACCCTCAACCCGCTGGTCAATGGCCCACCGACCATCACCTCCTTCTGGTGTTCCTCCGCTGTCGCGCCGCGCGGTTCGACCGTCTCATGCAACATTTTCGCGACCGATGAGTTCGGTATCGGCGAGGTCCGATTCGCGTGGTGGCACGTCGATGCCGGATTCGAGAACTCGACCTGGCTGCCGGTGACCTCGGTCGGCGGCGGTGAATACCGGGTCTCGTTGGACATCCCGGTGTCGATTCCGCTCGGTTATCTGTGGGTGCTGGCTGAGGTCACCGATATCGATGGCCTGCAGGATTTCTCGGTATTGAACGATGCGATCGATGTGCGAGACGCACCGGCCACATGGTTCGGCGTCCATGCTGCCGGCGCTGACCCGGCGGACTGGTCGGGAGCGTCGATGCTGCCGGCGGTGTCGCAGGCCGGGGTGCATCGAGGTGCCAACACGACCCTGCGCGCTTGCGTGATCGACCCGGACCACTCGACCGATGACGAGAAGCCGCGCTTCGTCGTCGCCCGTGGCGCCGTCAGTCCGGTGCTGCTGGAGTCCGAGCCGACACCGGAGACCACCGTCATCTGCTATACGGCGACCTGGTGGCTCGACCCGGGGACGCCTCTCGACCCGATTCTGCTGACCCTTCAGGATTCCGCCGGGCAGGCCCTTTCGGTCCGCTCGATGCAGGTCGACAACAGGGCGCCGACGGTCGAGGTGCATCTGGTCCGGAACGGCGAGAGGGTAGGGATATCGACGGCGGTGGGGGAATCGATAGAGGTCAATGCCACCGATGTGGATGATCCCGGATCTGCGCTGATCGGCGAAGTGCTGCTGCGCTGGCCCGGGCAGTCGGAACGGACAGTGCCGTTCGTCATTCCGGCCGATGCGACCGGTGCCCTGGTCGAACTGCCGAATGCGACTGCACCACTGGCGGGTGGCTCGCTGAACATCACCGTGCTGGTCCGCGACCAACAGGGCTCCGAGACCGAGGTCGAAGAGTCATGGCTCATCCACAGGGTGCCGCCGAACGTCACCGCTGTGCTGTGCGCGGAATGGAACGGCAGCGACTGGGTCGGCATCGATGATGCGACCATCGACCGGGGTGTGCCAGTGCTGCTGGTGGCCGGTGTCTTCAGCCATCGGCCCCTGTTGATGAGCCGCGCGACACTGTCACAGAGCGGCTGGTCGACCCAGTTGGAGCCGTTCACGACCGATTGGCCTACCCAGTGCTCAGAGGCTGCGGCCGCAGCTCGTGAGGGCGCCGGATCGACCCTCTACATAGTCACGGTGGATGCGTCGCTGGTGGTGGGGGAAGCGAGCATCGAACTGCAGGCGACGGATGTCGATATGATGCAGTCCTCATTCTCGCTGACGGTGCAGATCGCCTATCCCGGGCCGGAGATCATCGACCCGAACTGGCCGGCTTCGTTCCAAGTCGGTGAATCGAGCGTCCTCTCATTCACCGTTCTCGATCCGGACGACCTCGACAGCGTGGTCTGCGAACTGCAGACTATCGACGGTGGCGGCAACCGGATGCTCGACCTCTTGTTGTACCCAGGGACCGGCGGCGTCGTCGCCGCCATCTGGACCCCGTCGCGCACCGTGGCCGACCTGACCATCCGAGCAAGATGTGCGGACTCGGCCGGCCACGAAGCCGAGTTGGAAGCGTTGAATCTGACAGTCGAGACGGTTCCAGTCGTGAACGAGGAGCCGGCCCCGCCCGAGCAGGAGAGCGAATCATCGGCCGCCGGCTGGCGACCGATCGCGGCCATCGCCGGCCTGCTGCTGCTGTTCGCGACGATCGCCATCGCGGTGACCGCGATACTCACCCGCCGCGATGACGAGGCCAAGTGGGCGGTCACCGACAACGACGGCGAGCCGGTCGAGACCGCCGGCTGGGATGCCCCGTCGGTGACGGACACGACCGCAGCGACCGATGCCACCACCGACGTGTCCGCGGCCGAAGGCTCTCGGACGACGGCGGTGGCCGCAGAGCCGGCACCGGCGGCGTCGGAGACATGGCCGCCGGATGTGATGACCAGCGGCATCGGGTCGGCGGAAACGGCCACGGCGAGCCCAGCGGCAGACGAGGCAGGCGCATTGGATGACGACCCATTCGATGTTTGAAGGGCATGATTCCGCGTCGATGCAGAGTCGCAAGCCTTGAATCACCGTGCCCTCTCGTCGAATCGAGGTGTTCGGATGGCAACGGGATATGTGCTGGTCAATGTGGAACCCGGCAAGGAGTACGAGGTGTTCGGCAAGGCGAAGGACCTCGACATGGTGGTCGACGCGACACTGCTGTTCGGTGACTACGACCTGATCCTCAAGTTGGACGCCCCCTCGATGGGCGAGATAGCAGCCATCGTTGTCGAGAAGGTCAGGCAGATATCCGGTGTTCAGAACACCAAGACGCTGGCTGGCGCAGAACTCTGATTCTCACCAGACCCGCCCGCCCGCTCAAGTTGACCGGTTGGAAACGCCGGTTTCGACAGATGTGTCCAATGCTGGTCGAAACATCGCAGTGGATGGCCCTCTAAACGGCCGAATTGAAGGGATTCGGCCGATTCCGGCCTCTAAATCAGGCTCTCGGCGGTCTGGAGAAGGGGTCCACATCAGAGCGGTCTACCGTTTTCATCACGAAACGGCTTTATACCTTCTCGGGAGCCGCGATGGTTGGAGGTACAATCCATATGAGTGAAAAGAAGTACTTCGTGTTGATGAAGAATGGTGAGGACACAACGATGGTGTTCCACAACAAGCAGCCCCGCCAGGCTGCTCTGAAGGCTGCGAACAAGGGCGAGACCGAAATCCGCCTGCGCGAGCGTGGGACCAACAAGGTCCACGTCTTCGAGGGCCAGCGGGTGCAGGAAGCGAAGCCGAGAGGCGGACCTGCCTGGCTGCCGGCGAAGATCTGGAAGGCCAAGGTCTCCAAGGTCCGCATCGACCGCCTCGACTGAGCCGGTCCGCTTCATCGTCGACACGACGAGAGCCGACTCCCGAACGGGAGCATGCGCCCATTTCGACAGGCGGCGCACGCCAGAATCCTTCAGCGACAACCGTCAGGAATGGGGGAGCGGTCCAGCGACACGGTGTTCGCGGCTACTTGACGATTCGCAGCAGCCGGCCGATCCGCGCCAGCGGGTCGTATGATCGAGTGACCACTCGCTCCTTCAGCGGGATGATCGCGTTGTCGGTGATGTCGATGCCGACCGGACAGACCTCGGTGCAGCAGCGGGTGATGTTGCAGTAACCGATCCCGAAGTCCTCCTTGATCGCCGGCAGCCTGTTCTCGGTGTCTAGCGGATGCATCTCTAGATTGGCCAGTTGGACGAAGAATCTCGGACCGACGAACTGCTCGAACATCTGGTGGTCTCGCAGCACGTGGCAGGTGTTCATGCAGAGCATGCATTCTATGCACTCG
>CAUZSY010000064.1:0-8065 GCA_963582725.1 Candidatus Thalassarchaeaceae archaeon | reverse complement strand
TTCTGGCATGTCAAACTTTGAATCAAAGCGGGTCGGCGACATCCGCATGGCTGATGCTGAGAGGGGTCTGGTCGGGCTTGCACTGCTCACCGCCGTTGGCCTGGCGTTCGTCTCCATCAGCATGCTGCTCGAGCAGCCGCCTGAGGCTCAGCTCATCCAGACTGGCCAGACCGAGGGTGACGACGCAGGACAGAGCTCGGAGGAAATCACTTCAGAGACAGCTCCGAGCGAGCCAGCGCCGCGGCAGTACGAACGCTCCGAAGTGGCGAGGGTGGCGACCTTCAACATCCAGGTGTTCGGTAGGGCGAAGATGGCCAAGACCGAGGTTGTCGACGAACTGGTGCAGATATTCTCACGCTACGACATGGTCGTCGTGCAGGAGATCAAGGACATCGAAGAACAGGTCCCGTACCAGTTCCTCGACGCCTTGAACAACGGCTCGACCAACACCTCCGCAATCGGGCCTACGAATGGCACGAATGGTACGAACGGCACGTCGGACCGATGGCAAATGCTGCTCTCGGTCCGCTCCGGCCGGCAGCCGGACGATGCGAACTCCGAGGAGCAGTACGCGTTCTACTACCGGCCCGAGGTGTTCCTGCCGATCGGCAACGGCACGCTGTACGATGACTCCAGCAACGATTCGTTCCAGCGCGAACCGTACACCGCTCGCTTCGCCCTGCTCGATGTGAACGGCACCAACACCGGCTCAGATTTCGTCTTCGTGACGGTGCACACCGACCCCGCGGTCGCGGTCTACGAGATGACGGCGCTGGCAGCAGCGGCGGACTGGGCCGCCGCGTATCATTCGGATGACGACATCATCCTCCTAGGTGATTTCAACGCCGGCTGTTCCTACGCCTCTGATGACGAACTGGCAGGTCTGACCATCCGTTCAGCCAGTTACACATGGCTGGTGCCGGATGACGCCGACACGACGGTGGGTGACAATATATGCGCTTACGATCGGATCGTCACTCGCGGCGATCTGGACGGTCGCTCGACCGGCAACTGGGCCGTCGATGAGGACATCAGCAGCAAGTCGGTGTCGGATCACCGGCCGGTCTGGTTCGACTTCGCTCGCGTCGACGCCTGAGGATCACACTGGCGGGGGAGGGTCGTCCCATCGCCGAACCGCGGCACCTCATCAACGCGTCTCCACCTTGACTGCGAGCCACCAGACGCCGATGGCCCAGGCGATGGCGATGAACACTTGACCATAACCCGGATCGCCGGCGATGGTGGCCAGCCAGATGGAGAAGGCCGACATCACTGTGATGGCAGCGATGATCATCATTTTGGCGTGCTTCGGAACCGTCTTTCCAGTCGCGTAGTAATCGAACATCGCCGAGCCGAAGAAACGATTTGTCAAGGTCCAGCGGAACAGCCTCTGGTTCGACAGGCTGAACAGATAGGCGGCCGGCACCGCCCACGAGACGGTGGGCCATCCGGGCACCCAGATCCCTATGATCGCGAAGACGACGAATATGCAGCCGACCGCGACATAGATCCGCCGTCGCACAGGGGTCGATCGACGTGCGTAGCGTTCGACGATCTCATCGACCGTCTTCAACCGTCGCTGGCCCATCGCATCTCCATCCACGGCGCGATTTCTCCGTCGTAAAAAGAGGCTTGTCCGCCGGTCAGCGCCGGCGACCGAGCGAATGATGAAGCGCGGCGGCTCTGTCAGACGGATTAGTGACACAGAGGTACACGGCACCACGAACCGCCTCACCGTCTGAACCGTTACGCGTCGCGGTGTTGATCAGCGGAGGCGGTTCCGGGCTGGCAGCGCTCATCTCCCATCAGGCGGCGAAGCGGGATGCCGGCGGCTGTGCCCATCTGACGGCCGCGGTGATCGCCGATGGTGATGCGGCGGGGCTCGAGCACGCGCGAGCCGCCGGAGTGCCGGCGTTCGCAGTCCCCTTGCCCGACCTGGATGAGTTCGTCGATTCGTCAACCGACCGACAGACGGCTCTCGACAAGCGGCGGCGGGCGCACGAGGAATTCGTTTCCGCCACCTTGCGATCGGCCGATGTGGAATTGGTCATCCTGTCGGGTTACATGCGCATCCTGAGCTCTCGTTTCGTTCGCGGATGGAAGGGACGATTGCTCAATATCCACCCGAGCCTGCTGCCCGAATTTCCCGGCGCGCACGCGCATCGAGATGTGCTTGCGGCCGGCGTCGAGGTGACCGGATGCACCGTCCACTTCGTCGACGAAGAGGTCGACTCAGGCACTATCATCGTGCAGCGTGAGGTCACTGTGGAGGCGGTCGATGACGAGGATTCGCTAGCCGAACGCGTCAGGGCCATCGAGCACACCCTGTATCCCCTCGTCATCGACGCGATTGCCGAAGGGCGCTTGTCGATCACCGATGAGGGGGCGATCATCGGCGGTCTGTGAGCAGGTCGGATGCTCGCATGAGGTCACCGGGTCGGTTGACGTTGAGGAAGCACGATTCATCGATCGAAGAATCCTCCAGATCGGCGACGACCAACCGTCTGAACATCAACAGGCCATATAGCGAGGCAGCACTGGACCGTCCATCGGAACTCGCAGCCAGTGCTCGAAGCATCGCCGCCACCTCGACGAGACCGAGCAGCGGCTCATCACCCTCGTCACTGACCGGCATAACCGCTTCATCCATCGCCTCCCGGGCGCCTGCCAAGACGGACAGCAGCATCGGGTCGAGCAGCGGTACGTCGACTGGCGACAACCAGGCCCATTCGGCGCCGGCCGTAGCTGCCGCGTCGAGCCCAGCCTTCAGACCCGCCCGCGGTCCCGCCGCGCCAGCGGCATCCAGGGCCACTATGCAATCGCTCGGCACTCGCGACGCGTCACCCCGGACCGCGACGATGATCGGCGAGCAGCCAGCGAGTCGGTGAACCTCGATCACCCTGTCGAGAAGAGTGGTGTCGGCTATCTTCGCGATCACCTTGTCGCTGCCGAAGCGACGACCTTCGCCGCCAGCCAGAATGACTCCAGCCGGCATCAGAACGCCTCACTGCATCTGGGCCAGTCGCTGCAACGCCTCTTCCATCTCGGCCAGCAGTTCTCTCGCTCGACCCATCAGCGCCTTCCGGTCACGCCGACTGCGAGCTTCGCACAACCATGTCATCAGTCGAGTGATGTCATGGGCATCTCGGGTCACGGTCCATTCTAACACCTCTTCGGAGACCGGGTCCTCGGCCGGTAGCAGACGCTCCGCCATGCCACCGGCTGACCGCTCAGGCACATCAGTCCTCGCCCGATGACAGGCCGGAACTCAATGAATCTCTGATTCTGCCGAGCAGCGAATCACCATCCGGTAGCAGCGCAGCAGCCGCCCGCTCACGCAACCAGTCGTCAGCGATATTCTCTAACCCCTCATTATCCACCGTCCCATCACCGACATCTAGTGACTCTCTCCCCCGGTCGCCGAAAATTAGGCCGGTGTAGGCGGCCAGCAGCGCCAGATGGGACAGCACGCCACCAGCATCGAACCACGATTCGAGGACGACTCGATCCGGCGCCGCCCGACCAGCCCGCCGCAACTCTTCTATCGACAGCAGCAACGCTTCCGCCGCGACCACGCCGGCGGCCCGCTCACGGCGCAGGACCACGGCGGCCAGTCGTCGCCAGCGCTCCTCGTCCTCGATCGAGATGTTGGTCAGCAACAGGGCAGCCAATGCGACGTCCTCGCGTCCATGTCGAGCCCATAACAGGTCGTGTAATCGCCAGAGTCCCGAACCCCCTGTCCTACCAGCTTCGGTCAATAACCACGATGCGATGCGCCGCAGGACGTCGTCGGGCGTGCCGAGGTGGAACGCGTATCCCGCAGCGGCACCGAGTCGATCAGTGCTCGATTTCATCAGCAGCGCTGGCACGCCTGCCGTGTATGCCTGTCTGACGAGCGCGAGCCGGTGCGACGATGTGCGCCGCCAGAACCACTTCCTACCGTCCTTCAGGATGTCGTCCAATGGATCGGACGAGGTCACCCCTCCTTCCCTCCGCGCAATACATCTTCATGAGGCGGCGGAGGTCGCTTCATCGGCCAGGGCTTCTTCGGACTCACCGTTCTTCCCGAATTTCAGGATTTTTCGGCTGATGTTGCCCAGCAGTTTCTTCTTGGCCCGGCGCAACCGGCCGCCCGAGTTCGTGATCCGAGCTTCAAGTTGCTTCCGGATTTTCTTACAGGTATCTTCCCGCTCATTACCGATATAGCCGAACATCTCCTCGAGATGGGCGAAGAGCATATCCTCATCTCTCGAGAGGTCGAAGTTCGAGTAGGCCACCTCTATCGCGCTCTCGTAGAGTTCGGTGCATTGCTTCTTCGTCATGCGCTGCCCACCCTTCACCTCCTCACCGGCCAGCACCGCCTCGTAGACCCTGCTGGGTTCACCATCGTCCAGATCGAGACTCCTGACTATGCTGATCAGCAATCGCTTCTCCTCCTGCGTCAACTGACCATCCAACAGGACGATACGAACCACTCCCGCGAACACCTCAAACGTCATCGGCTCGGACGGCGCCATATTTCTTGGAGAGCGTAGGAGGCCTTGAACACTCGTGCCTCTGTTGGGGGTATCCGAGCGCTCTGAAGGGCCGACCTCACATATTCTCCGACGATCACATCCATCACATCATCGACACGAACCGGATCCACACCCGGGCACAGTCCCTTTCGGCCGAAGGCGGCGCCGACCTGCGATCTCGGGCCGACGGAGGGTTCTTGACAGAGCCACCGCCCCGAACCGCCACGGTCACCCGTCACACTCACAGACGCATCGCGTCCGTCCAAAGGCGTGCCGCACTCCGTGCGGCTCCCGGCCCCGGCCCAGTCCGGGAGGAGTCAGCGGGCGGCCCGGAGGAGATAGAACATGGGAAATGAAGCGAAATATGTGATTCACGCCTCGATCATGACGGATGGCATCGTCGCCCGCAAGGACGTCGTCGGCGCCATCTTCGGGCAGACAGAAGGTCTGCTCGGGGAGGAGTTGCAGCTGCGAAAGTTGCAGCGAACCGGCCGGATCGGGCATGTGGACGTCGAACTGGAATCGAAGCGTGGCAAGATACAGGGCGAGATACGACTGCCGTCGAGCCTCGATCAGGTGAGCACCGCCGTCATCGGCGCAGCCTTGGAGACGATAGACAGGATAGGGCCGTGCAAGGCGACGATCGCGGTCAAGACGATCGAGAACACCAGGAACGCCAAGCGCAGCGTTGTCATCGACCGAGCGAAGGAGTTGCTGCTGTCAATCGTCTCGGGCGCTTCGGACGAATCTCAGAACATCCTAGAAGAGGTCCGCAGCGTGTTGACGGTGGGTACCGAGACCGATCACGCCGGCATGACCTGCGGCCCGAACGCGCTGCAGAGCGAGGCCATCATCATCGTCGAGGGACGGAACGATGTCCGCAACCTGCTGAAGGTCGGCATCAAGAACGCCATCGCGATGATGGGATCGGGCGTCAAGGAGGAATTGGTGGAACTGGCCAAGAGCAAGAAGAACGTGACTGCGTTCCTCGATGGCGACCGCGGCGGCAGCCTGCTGCTGATGGAGCTCGAGGGAGCCCTCGGCACATCGTTGACCCATGTCGCCTCGGCACCACAGAGCCGCGAGGTCGAGCACCTCGAGGCCAAGGTCATCACGAAGTGCCTGAATCAGAAGGAGACCGCGAGGAAGGCGGTCGGACGGGTCAAGTCTCAACTGAAGAAGGAAGACGACAGCTATGGTAGCAGAGCCGGCAAGAAGGCAGCGGCAGAACCCGTCGAGGTGCCCGACCATGTCCGTGAATGGGCAGCCGCTCTGGACGATCTGAGCGCCAACAAGGCGATGATCGTGCTCGAGGATGGAACGATGACCGAAGAGGTCGGTGCCGGAAATCTGGAAGAGGCTACGAAGGCGGCGGAAGGGGCCATCGGAATCGTCTTCAAGGGCAAGGTTAGCAAGCGCATACTGAAGATAGCCAGCGGCGCCTCGATCCCGAACGTTCTCGCTACCTCGGTCGGCGCCGATCACGAGTTGGCGGATGTGCATGCCTACGTCCCGAGTGACTTCTGAGCGACCCCCGTGGCGGCATTTACCGTCCGTTACAGGCGCGACGCCGAGAAAGGGTGGAGATGATTCGCACAGTTCATGCGGACTACCGTTCACCTGACACCGATCTTGGCGTGACCAGCTCTCGGCAACTCGACCGCGGCGCGCCACGCCGCGACCGCCCGTCTCACCGCGTCAGCGTCATCCGATGCTGGCAGGTCCGTCGCATCGATGCCGATGGGCAGGGGCACCCCTGGCCCCGGAACCTCGGCCAGCCGCTCGACCAATCTCTCACTGTCCGCCAACAGACCGTCACCACTGCGCGCGCGCCTGTTGACGAGCCGCAGGGCGGTCCACTCATCGAGTGTACGCGAGCCACCGTCGAGGCTGGCCAGCAGTTCCTCACGAACAGCGGCATCGAACACTCCGGCGACCGGGTCGATCAGCCGGACCAGCCGCTGAACGCGCATGTCGCGGGGCTTCGCCGCTGCGATATCGGCTAATCCGACTTCCGAATGAGAGTCGATGCCCAACCTGTCCAAGATGGTCGAGATGCCATCCGGCCGCTCAGCACTCATAGCATCGAGGTCCAACCAGTCGACCGCCGGAACCAGTTCTGATTCCGGCATCGGTTCGGGAGGACCATCTTCACCGACAGGCACAGCAGGCGCCGCCGCCTCAGCCACCGATCCGCCCCGATCGAGAAGAGTCTCTTCCTGCACGGCAGTGATGCGTTTCGCCGTTTCGTCCTCCACCTCGGATCCGCCGTCCTGCAAGGTGATGGCCTCTACCTCACCAGCCTCACCTTCGGACTCATCCCCCTGGCTGGATTCCGCCTGACCAGCCGTCGCTGCCTCATCGCCATCGGTCGGCGGCCGTTGCTCCTCGCCGAGCATCATCGAATCGCTGGTTTCCCCATCAGCATCTAGGTCGGACAGATGTTTCTGACTGTATTCGTCGGCCGAGGTCGAGGCATCAGCGTGCGAGATTGATTCTTCCTGCAGTTCATCTCGCCCGGCATCGCCGCTCGCCACCACCTCCCTACGAGGTTCGAATATCAACAGGGCGCGTTCCGACGCCGGTCGAAGAGAAGCGAGATGAATCGCGATGTCACGCCGCCGGGTCTCCAGATCGGCCAGCGCCTCCGGTCGCCTCAGATTCGCCTCGACCTCGGTCGCCAGACGAAGGTCACGGCCCCACGGCAGCGGTCGTAGAAGCTGGACCAATTTCCCCCTAGCCTCTATCGCTGCACGGAACAGCGGCAGTTCCTTCATCAGGGCATCAGGATCCCGATCGAAACTCTCTCGCAGCCCACTGACATCCCATCCGACGGCAGCCCAGCGTTCAATCTCACGTGGCAGGATGTACGGTCCGGCCGATCGTTCCTCATCGAAGTGCCGACCACTCTCCAGAGTCCTGACGGTGTCCTCGTATTCCGCGAGGTTCAGCGAGTCAGCATCCAGTTGGTCGGGCCAGCTGCCACCGAGGCCGCGTCTCGCTTCGTCGAGAGATTCTCGATGGCGCTTCTGACGGCGTTCCAGTCTGTCAATCCGATCGATCAGCGCGGGTAGTTCCTGTTCGGTGGGAATGTCACGCAGTTCGGCAGCCCAGGTCATGAGCCGGTCGTCTTCCAGCAGACTGTCATCCAGCTCCGTCAATGCTGCCAGCACTTCGATGACCCGTTCCACGTCATCGGTCATTCTAGCCGCTTCGGCGGCGACCGAGCGCGGCTCGACATCGATCCTGTCGAGCAGCCCCTCGATCTCGATACCATGCGATCGCCAGCGCGTGAAAGTCTTGCGTAGCATCATTCCGACCACCTCGGCCTCTCTGTCGAGACGGGCTGCTGCCTCCACCAGCAGGCCGGCGTCCTCCGCGTGCCACAACCTGCCGTCGAATTCCAACGAGCCACCACCATCCGCCTGATGCGCGAGGATCCTCTCACTCGCATCGGCTGCGGTGGAGACCGATGCGCGCAACGCCTCCGTCTCCGCCTCGTGCACCTTGAAGGTCGTCACCGCATCACCGGTGAAAGGTAGCACGAC
>CAUZSY010000063.1:0-8188 GCA_963582725.1 Candidatus Thalassarchaeaceae archaeon | reverse complement strand
ATCGAGGTCAGTCTCGTCGTCGCCAAGTCACTCAGACATCTTGTTCAACGGCTTCAAGAGATTGCAGAGGAGTCGGGCGAGGAGTTGCCCGAGCGGCTGACCTCCCCGATTCCAATCGAATCGCATTCGGCGGAGAGCACCTCCGCCGCATCTCTGGAACGTCTGCTGGCGTCTGTCGATGAGGATAGGATGGACATCCTAGAGACCATCATCCGCATCAGTATCGAGAGCAAGCGGATGACTCTGGTCGATGCTACGCTGCTGCTCAGAGAGTGGGAACGGACGGCTCGGCAGCGGTTGGCCAGAGTCCAGCGACCCGGAGAGATGTTCTCGCCATTCGAAATCGAGGAGGGATTCTGATCAGGCGGCGAGCGATTCGCTGGCTTGGACGACATGCCCGTTCGCGGTCCACCACGCATCGAACACCGACCATAGCCAGAGCACCGGCCAGAGGATGATGGTCGGCAGAAGAGGCATCTGCAGTAGCGTCCAGTCACGCGCTTTTCCATGCTGCCGGTTGAAATGCTGACCGAGGAACAGGAACGGGACCAGCGCCAGCCCACCTGCGACCAGCGGTCGGAGCGCGCCCCAAGGACCGACCCCGCCGGTGAACTCGTACCAGATGACACTGATGACAGCGACGGTTCTGTGCACGATGCCTCGACGTTCAGCATCGAAACTCGCTTCGATGGCGGACCGGGGAGGAGGTTCCGCGTGCCTTTCGTCCGGCTCGTCAGACTCCGCCCCGTTGCGAACCTGAACGACGATCTCAGCCTCGTCCATCAGCCTCTGCTCATCATCGTCCCTCTCAAGTCCTCCGGCCCGCTGAACAGCGGCGGAAGCCATTCATGGAACTGCCTCGCCTCACCTACCCATGCCTGCGCGGGTGCTGGTGACCGGCTTCCTGCCATTCGATGGACACACCTCGAACATCTCCGGCGAGGTGGCCCGCCGACTGGCCGAGGAATCACCGGTCGAGGTTCTCCTCGGCGCGGCGAGGGGGGTTCAGCACGAGGTGCGGAGAAGACGGGTGGACATAGAATTCGATTCGTGCGTCCTCACCGTAGACGAGGCCGGCTCGAGGCGGGTCGCCGATTCGAGCCATCAAGACCTGTCGGCGATCATCCATCTAGGACTGGCCACGGACCGGAATCGCATCTGCATCGAGCGCCGAGCCGGCAATCGACTAGACTTCAAGGTGCCCGACGAGTCTGGACGGATGTGCGCCGGGGTCTGTATCCTCGAATCGGTCGGAGCATGGTTGGCTTCGAGCGCCCCAACAGCAGCCCTCGAGGTGGAGTTCGAGGCGGATGGACGATTAGAGATGAGCGATGATGCTGGTGGATTCGTCTGCAACGAGACCTATCTTCGGACGCTGGCGGCTGTCGAAGATGCTGGGGCCACCGATGCACACGACCGCCCACTGCCGGTGCTCTTCGTCCACCTGCCGCCAGCCACATCGCTGGCGATGGACGAACAGATGAGCATCATTCGGAAGGTCGCCGCGGTCACGATCCAGCGGCCGATGGTCCGCGTCGTCGGCGCTGTCATCGAACGGCAAGGGATGATCCTCTGCTGTCGTCGGGCGACCGGTCATCGGATGGCCGGCTTCTGGGAATTTCCGGGCGGCAAGCCCCAGCCAGGCGAGAGCGAGCGGCAGGCGCTGGTGCGCGAGATAGAGGAGGAGTTGAGCATCGAGATCGAACCGATGCAGCGAATCGCGCGCATCGAGCACGCCTATCCGGACCTGCGGGTCGAGATCGCCTTCTGGTCAGCCCGCATCGGTCGTGGTGAGCCTGTTCTGAGAGTCCACGACGCTATCGAATGGGTCGATCGCGCAGACCTCTCTGACTTCGACTGGCTGGCCGCCGATCTGCCGCTAATCGAGCGACTGACCGCTCAGTCATCATCGATATGACGCATCGTCGGGCGACCCTTCTCGTCGAACCATTCCATCGACTCTCCGGTGCCGGTCATCGCCAGATCGTCATCGACGGCCCTCGGCACGTCCCCCCTGCCGGGATGCCAGGTCACCTGCCGCAGCCAGTCAGAGATGCCACTGCCGACCAGGGTGACGCGCATCACTCCGCCGAGCACCCGCTCTCCAGACAGGACGAATGCGACCTTGCCGACCAGCGCCGCCTGTCTGGACAGGTGGAACATCGCTGCCGAGTCACCTCGGTCGACGCTCATCGCATCGAGAGCGGTGTCGAGGATCCTCTGTCGCTTGCAGAATTCCAACAGAGTCGTCGTGCCGGGGGCCTTGCCGGTCAGCGTGAACATTCTCTCGTCGCAAGGGAATCCGTTCGATGCTAGCATGCTCTCGGGCTGCCAATCTGGGAAGACGCTTCGAACCGCATCGATCGCGCTGTCGGCGTTCTCGTGAGACGCGACATCGGTATCGACCCATACCTCCGGTTCGCTGGTCATGCATAGACGGCGGCAGGCTCGGCATATGGCGATTACCGCCGTTCGGCCCATGCTGGTCGGACTCTAGGACTCCGAAGTGGTCTGACGCCGTCTCGCCTCCGGTTTGGCGGCACTGTGCGAGAGACAGCGCATCGGGGCGGTCGGTCGGAGCGGTATTGAAGTCACGCAGGCGAGGTCGGCCGGGCATGGCGGGCGACCGGTTCGTTCTGACCGTCGTCCCGGTGCTCGACGAGGAGCGGTACATCGAGCGCTGTCTGCGCTCGCTGATCGAGCAGACATGGCCGGCCGACCAGCACCGGATCGCCATCCTCGACGGTGGCTGCATCGATCGGACGATTCGGATCGTCGAACGACTCGCCGTCGAGAGCCGGCTGGCCTCCGGTCCTATCGTCGAGGTCATCGAGAATCCCGGTCGAGAGGTGGCACTGGCCCGCAACATGGCCTTGCAGCGGGCAGGCGACGAGGTGACGCACATCTTCGAGATGATAGGCCACGCCTGGCTGCCACCGAACCACATAGAGGTCCGGATGGCGGATCTTGCGGCCCATGAGGAGCGACTCGGCCGGTCCATAGGCGGTATCGGCACCAGGGTCGCGATGAGCGATGAGCAGTTGTCGGCTCAGGGCCAGGCCGTCGAACACGCGCTGACGTCCCGATTGGGGGCCGGAGGCGGGCAGTTCGTCCAGTTCCGACAGGCTGGGCCGGCGACCGTCGCCGCCTTCTGCATCCATTCGATAGAGGCGGTCCGTCAGGTCGGAGGTTGGGATGCCCGTTGGGTGACCGGTCAGGACCACGACATCAACCACCGACTGGTGGTCGCAGGCTGGCCGGTATGGAGGTCGCCGGCAAGTTATCTGCACATGGCCAAACGGCAGACTCTCAGCGGTCTGTTCCGGCTCGGGTCCCGGTATGGATACTGGCGGACGCGTCAGTTACTGGCCCACCCCGGCCGCGCCAGTCCGAAGGAGTTCCTGCCGTGGCTCGGTGCTGCCATCACCGTAGTCTTGGCAGCTTCTGGTTCCACTCTGTGGATCATCCCACCCGTCCTCTACCTGCTGGCGCTGCTGTTCGATTCCATGCCCACCGCCGTCGCTTGGCGAAGCCCACTGTTGCTGTTCACCAGACCACTCGCGCTGCTGCTGCTGCACACCTCCTTCAGCGCCGGCCTGCTCTGGGGTCTGATCGGTCTTCCGGCGCCTCGCAACGACCGCGCGCGACGCTGATGCTGACACCTCCCATCATCACGAATGATTCAAACACGGTCTCGGAGAGTTGTTCGGCATGGAGGAGCGCGGCTCGACCGCCTGGCTGTTGCTGGCGACACCCAGCGTAGCTCTGTTGATGCTCTGGCTGACATCACCTGGTCTGAGGGATCTGATCGGACTTGCATCCTGGGGTGTCTTCGCCTACTGGGGTTCCGGGCTGCTGGCCGGCTGGTTGATGTTCCGGCGCGGCCGATCGGTGCACGATCAGGAGTGGCACCGATCGCGCAGCATCAGGCGATTGGAGAAGACCTATCGTTCCGAGGACAAGGGTCTCTGGCTGCAGGCCGACTCGGCCGACCAGCGGTTGGAGGTTCGAGCCGAGGACGGTCTGGCGAAGAAGGCGGAGATGAGGCTGCAGGGGCGGGTCCATGACATCAACAGGGAATCGGGTCCGACGGAGATCGAGGCGAAGGAGGATGACAGCTTGGAAGTCGAGCTCTTCATGGAGCAGGAACACGTCATCCGAAGCACCGACCGGGTCACCGGCAAGAGCGGCCCGGTCGAGTCGGTTACCGGCGTGACGGTGCAGCCGCAGCAGTCCGAGGCGGGGAATCTGGTCGGTAAGGCGCTCGGCCGTCTGCGTCAGGCTCGAGAGGGCGCGGTCGATCGAGCCGTCGCCAAACAGCGACGAGCTCCAGTCGCGGAATCGTCCGCCGGCAGATCCGGGCTCGGTCTGGCGGGCAGCGAAGAACAGGTCGCTGCCGGGCCCGCCGTGCATGTGCTGCCCGGTCAGGATTACGACCCTTCACCGGCCGGCACCGCCATCGGTTCGGAGTGGAGTGATGCCGGCCGACCCTCAGCGACCGCGGCCGAGCCGCCGGCCGCCTCCAAGAAGTGCAGCGATTGCGCCGCTGCGATGGCCATCGATGAGGCGTACTGCCCGCGCTGCGGTGCATTCGCCGCCTGACCGGACGGCAACGGTTGATAGCGAGGGCCAGCAGCGGCCGGTCAGAGGGCGCCGTCGATGAGGAAGCGCGATTATTACGAAGTCCTCGGCATCGATCGAGCGGCTTCGGACAAGGAGATCAAACGCTCCTTCCGCAGTCTGGCTCGCCGTCATCATCCGGACAAGAACCCGGACGACCCTGAGGCTGAGTCTCGATTCAAGGAGGTGCAGGAGGCCTACGCCGTCCTGTCGAACCCCGACCAGCGCCGACGATTCGACATGTTCGGTCACGACCAGCCCGGCGGCGGTCCGTTCGGCAGTGGCGGCTTCGAGGGTTTCAACATCAGTTTCGAGGACCTGTTCGGCAGCGGTTTCGAGTCCCTGTTCTCGCAGGTGTTCGGCGGCGGTGGAGGCAGAGGGCGGCGCAGGACGAGAAGGGGCGAAGACATGCTGGTCGGCAAGAGGGTGCCGTTCCAGGCCGCGTTCGATGGCACTGAGGAGGATGTCGAGATCGACATATTGGTTCGCTGTGAGGAGTGTTCAGGGGTCGGCGCGTCATCGGTCGATGGAATCAGGTCATGTTCGACATGTGATGGCGCGGGTCGGATAGCGCGGACCAGTCGGGTCGGACCGTTCGTGCAGGAGACCGTGTCGGATTGTCCGACCTGTCAGGGGGTCGGCCGGACCATTCACGACCCCTGTACGGCCTGCTTCGGCGAGGGCCGGTCGGAGCAGCGTCGTCGGATTCGATTCAGCGTACCTCGCGGCGCGGAGGACGGCATGCGACTGCGGCTGCATTCGCAGGGTGCGGCACCGCCGGCCGGCGGTGGCAATCTGTACATCGAACTGCAGATCGACGATCACCCGTGGTTCGAGCGCAACGGTGGTGAACTGCTGATGGCGCTGCCGCTCGGATTCCCTGATTTCGCGCTCGGAACGAAGGTCGAGATCGAACATGTCGACGGTGCGCCTCTGGTGATCGACGTGCCGGCCGGTTCTCGACCCGGTGACACGGTTATCATACCGGATCGCGGCATGCACCACGTCCGCGGTAGCGGCAGGGGCGAAGTCACAGTTCTCCTGAAGTTGCACGTGCCCGATGCGTTCGATGATGCGACCAGGCGGCAGGTCGAGGCGATGCGGAGCACCCTGTCGATACCGCAGGGGGAGGTCGAGGCATCGATTCTGTCCGAGGCAGAGGAGCGCCGGTCCGAGCGCTGATCACTCCTCTTCCATGATGATGGCCCTGGTCGAGGTCGCCGCCATTGGCTCCCCCGCGACGAGTCCTGACAGATGCAGGTCGATGGCCTCCGGCTCGCCCTCGAACGTGATGCGCAGGAAGGTCTGATGCCCGGACGACAGGACATCCAGGTCTATCTCGTCCTCGAAGTGTAGTCTGGTCGGGTGAACGGCCTCTATCTCGATAGCCTCGCCGGCGACCGACGCGCAGCGCAGAGCCGCGTGCTGCCAGGCCGTACCGGTCACCTTGAGTCCGATGAGGAGGGTCTGCCGCTGTGATGGCAGCGTCCATGCGACCATCTCGATGAGGTCCGTCGAATGCCTGATGGCCGGATCACCCCACTCTGCGAACAGAGCATCCCAGTTCGTATCACCCAACTGTCTCAACGCCGCGTCGATCGTTCGATCGTCCGCCCTGCCGTCAGGCGTCACCGCGGCCAGCCGCTGGCGAAGCCGAGCCAGCCGCTTCAATTCGTGTTCCTCGAAACGATTCTGGCCCGTCAGCGCCCACCAGGCGACCAACAACCACGGCGACAGCATCAGGATGCCGATGCCGATGTAGAATGGCTTGAACAGATGCGAGAGGTCCTGAAAAGACTCGTTCTGATCGGCCGGTGGCTCCGTCTCGGCTCTCAGATCGAAGGTGTACGGACCCACCGAACCACTCATTCCAGTAACTCTGATCGCGTGCGTTCCTGCCATCAGATCGATCGGGAGCGAAGACGATTCGAGGACGATCCCGTCTGACTGGTTCAGCCGGAGGATCTCCAGAGTGCAGCAGGCGGCACTCTCCGCCTGTAGTGCCGCTTCGACCCACGCGTCATCGGTCAGGTGAACCATCCAGACATCGATGTCCCGATCCGCCACCAACCCACCGGTGACCCCTTGCGTAGTACCGTTCAGCCATGGCCAGATGTTGCGGTTGTAGTCCGTGTTCGTCGATTCGGTCCATTGCGCCGACGGCGCGTCACCGAGCGAGGAACCGTCGGCGATGCCGGCGATAGAATGGCTGAGCCGCCATGCGAGGTCGGTCGAATGGCCGTCGATCCTGACCTCCAGCAGACCGATGCGCTGCGGCACCTCTATGTTCACCGGACAGTCTCCGAAACCGCCTCCATGCAGGATGGTGTCGCTGTTCGGATCGAGCACGGTCAGGTTGGCGACGTCCGTCGCGTTGCAGTCGATGACGAGTGGCAGACCGGCACCGACCGACAGCAGCACCGAGTCGCCGGAATCAGTTCTCGACAGGTGGCCTCCGAGCGGACCGTCCGGATCTCTCGACACCGTGGCGGACTCAGCGGCCGCTTCACCGCCCTCGGTCTCCTGCGCCGCGACATGTCGCGCGATCAGCATCGAGTAGGGTGTGACCGCATCGACTCCGTCGCTGCGCATCTTCAACCATACCATCTCCGACCCGGTCGAGAAGAAGACGTGCGAGGCTCGCGTCTCGCTGTTCGCCACCTGGTGCGTGAGCAGTCGGTACGGTTGTTGATCGATCCTCGTCCAAGCCTCCAGCACGACCGGACCGCGGACATGGTCGACCCGGATCTCAAAGACGTCACCATCAGCCGCCGTCAGGGGCACGACATCCGTGTCGTTGCCGTCCTCCAGCACGCCGCTCCAGCGGCTGCCATCCTGTTCCAGAGTGCTGGTGCCGCACTCGGTGATCAGAGAACAGCCGGCCGCTGCCAGCGTCTCGTTCTCAGGAGCCGTTGCCAACGGTGAGTCATCCGGTGCGTCGCCGAGTTCGTGAGTACCGTTCATGACGCTGTACTGGATGGTCGCTGAGCCGGACAGCCAGGTGATGGTCAATCTGCCAGCCGACACCTGTTCCAGCCATTCGGCGTGGAACCGGTCACTGATGTTCCAGGTCTGACCGTCCTCGGCCTCGACCCTGAAACTCATCTCCCCGCACACCTCGCCGTCCGGGCACCTCGCTTCGAACCAGCCCCAGCCAGCATCGATGTCGCCATCGAACAGCACCGTGCCGGCCACGGGACCAGCGTCGACCGTGGGCAGGTCGAAGAGCGGGGCGAACAGCATCACGAGGAGCAGCGACACGAGGCCGCTCCGGAGCCAGCATCCGGTCCTGTCCGGCATATCGCGAGGCTGCCATGCGGCGCCTATTAGAATCATTCAAGCGAAGCGCGTAGGTCGCGTCGCTGTGCAACGAACCATCGGCCGCACGGTACTGCACCGACAGCGCTTCGGACGGGTCATCGGACTCGGTGACCGTGCATCACCTGTCTGTAGGACGCCAGCGCTGGTGCGACTGAACGGAGACCCCGATGGACCGTGCAGCACCTTCCCCCTGACCTTCTCCCGCGACCCCTCGACCACGCCAGCCATCTTGACCATGCGGGCGACG